>JBBRCC010000064.1:0-25051 GCA_038205175.1 Cytophagales bacterium
GGGTGATTTTCCATTGAGATCCTTCAGTTTTTGTATAAGCTATTCTGTCGTGCAAACGACCTGCTCCGCCTTGCCAAAACTCAAAATAGTCAGGAATCAGCTTAAATCCTCCCCAATGCTGCGGTCTGGGAATTACTTCTCCTTCAAATTCAGCCATCAATTGAAAATACTTATCGATCAATTCCTGACGGGAAGCAATTTCACTGCTTTGCGCCGAAGCCCAAGCACCCAATTGACTTTCTCTGGGTCTGACACTAAAATATTCGTCCGATTCTTTGGGGTCAATTTTAGTTACCAAACCTTCAATGCGTACTTGTTTTTCAACTTCGCCCCAAAAGAAAGTGATGGCTGCAGCAGGATTATTTTGAAGCTCCTGACCTTTGGCCGATTGGTAATTTGTGAAAAAAGTAAAGCCATTGTCTACACTTTTCAACAGCACAATTCGACCTTTTGGCCGGCCTTGAAGCACTGTGCTCAAATGCATAGCATTGGGTTCCAGCACTTTTTCAGCAGCTGTTTGAAACCAAATCTTAAACTGTTGGAATGGATTTTTATCCACCTGCAGTTCATCCAAAGTAGAAAAACTATATTCCTTTCTTAGTTCTGACAAGTTGAGCATTAAAATTCTTTTGTTTTGAAATAGACAATTCTTGTAATATGCACGTGCAAATCTAATGCGATCACACCAAATGAAGCTGCAAAAAGGGCAACTCCTTATTTCTGAACCTTTTTTGAACGACAGTAACTTCGAGCGTTCTGTTATTTTACTGTGCGAACATGACAAAGAAGGTTCATTTGGATTCGTCTTTAACAATCATACCACCCATAAAGTTATGGATGTGTTGGACGACAACATTGCCTTCGATTTGTATTTAGGAGGCCCGGTGGATCATACCAGCATGCATTTTATTCACAATAAGCCCGACCTGATTTCTGGTGGCTCGTTGTTGAAAGACAATTTATACTGGGGTGGCGATTTTGAAGAAGTGAAGACTCAGTGCCTTTTGGGCGCAATAAAAGAGTCGGAAATCAGATTTTTTCTCGGTTATTCTGGCTGGGATGCGGGTCAACTTGAAGATGAATTGAAAGAAAATGTCTGGATTATTTCTAATAATTCAATCGATTTTATATTGAAGGAAAGTGCCACTGGGCTTTGGAGAGAGGTTTTAAAGAGAATGGGTGGCAAATATAAAGCCATTGCCAACTTTCCTACAGATCCAAGACTCAATTAAATGTGGGCTACATTTGTGCTAATTTTTGGATAAGGTAAACCCTAATTTTACCTTTGCTATTCAAACCTATCGAAGTTTACCTCTTTTCGTTCCTTTTGCGAGGATTTTTTTATGAATAATGCGTTAGATGCTGCCAAGGACAACTTGGAGAACCCTGGAAATGATCCAGTTTCAAAATCCTTGGAAACGATGAATGAAAACGAACCAAGGACCACACGGGAAACAACTGATGAAAAAAGTCAAGTTACGTCTTCAGAGCAAGAAGAAGCAGTAGAAAATCACTTCCAAATTACTTCAAATGAAGAAACAGTCCTTGATAACTCTGTGGTCGATGCATCTTCTTCAGAAACTACGGTCGAAGAATTAGAAGTTTCATCCACTGAAGATGATCACGAAACGCTGATCGAGAACGAAATTCCATTTGCAGAAACCGAGCAAATGGTAGTGGAAGAAGAAGCGGTAGAATTTCCAGAAACAGCAACTTTTAGTCATGACGAAGATGATGAAACGCCCATTCCTTTTGTTGACGAAGCACCGGAATTGGAAGAGATTCAGGAAGATTTAGTAGAAAATATCCTGCAAATCGAACCCGAAACAGAAGTTGTAAGTGCAATTGAAATTGAGCCAGTGAACGAAGCCACTGGAACGAACAACTACCAGGCTGAAGAGGTTGAAAGTCAACTTACAGCTGAAACCGAATCCTCTGAAATTCCTTCAACTTCTTCACAAATTGAATATTCGGGCAAGACAATAGTTGATCAAGACAAATCAGAATCAGATGAACACGAAGACTCTGAAAGCGAACACGTTGACGATGAAATTCTGCAACAAAAGCTAGAATTCGACTACGGCAAATTTTCCAAAAAAGAACTTTATAAACTTATTGAAGAACTTGTAAAGGAGTCGAACCCAGTAAATGCCTACAAATTGGCAGCAAAAATGAAACCCACATGGGACTCATTTTATGAAACTGCCAAACACACCTCGCTCACTAGGTTTATAGAAGAAGGAGGAGAATCTGACTCTTTTGAGTTTAGGGGTGATGAAATGGATCAGAAGGCATTTGTGATCTTCAAAAAATTCAGGGAAGGTTTCAAGGCCGAACAAGGCAGGAAAAAAGAGGCCATTATGGCGAATTTGCAAACTAAGCTTGAGTTGGTGGCAAAACTGCGGGCACTTGTCAATTCAGAAGATACAAATATCGATATCAAAGCGTTGCGGGAAATTCAGGAAACCTGGAGACGAACAGGGCCTGTGCCACCTGAACAATTCGAGAATTTGAATGCCTCGTACCAGTTTTTAAGCAACAAATTCTACGATAATCGCAGCATTTTCTTTGAAATGCTCGACTTGGACAGAAAGAAAAATCTGGCAGCCAAAGAAGAGTTGATCGAAAAGGCAGGAAAGTTAAAAGACGAACCATCCATTGGGAAGGCTGTGCAAACAGCTCTCCAACTTCAAAAGGAGTTTCAAGACGTTGGCCCGGTACCTCAAGAACAACGAGAGGATGTGTGGAACAGGTTCCGTTCTGCCATGGATTTGGTTTTCCAGCGTAGAAAAGAACATTTCGAACTGCAAAAAGCGGAAGCAAGCAAAGAAGCGGAAGCTAAGCTTGCTATCCTTGAAAAACTAGGCGACGTTTCAACTTTTCAATCTGATAAGTTTGATGGTTGGGCCAACAAAACCAAAGAAGTTCAAGTACTTCAAGAGGAATGGAAGACTGTAAAACATGTGCCAGGAGGAAAGACAGAAGAACTTACAAAACGATTCTGGTCAGAAATCAAGAAGTTTTTCTACAACAAAAACGAATTTTTCAAAACCTTAGATGCCATTCGAAATCAAAATCTTCAACTTAAAAACGATTTAATTGAAAGGGCAGATGCGGTAAAGGACAGCGAAAACTGGGATGCTACAACCTTGGAATACAAACTGTTGCGTGATGAGTGGAAAACAATTGGCCCTATTCCATACAAAATCAACGACGCTGTTTACAAACGCTTTAACGCTGCCATAGACCATTTCTTCGAAAGGAAGAAGCAAAAATTCAACGTCCAGAAGGAAACTGAAAAGAAAAACCTGCTGCTCAAAAATGAACTTATTGCTAAAGTAGAGGCGCTTGTTGCTAAAAACAAAGGCAACATGGAAGATGTGGAGACTTTTAGAGAAGAATTTAATAGTATTGGATATGTACCTCACAAAGACGTTGGCAATGTGATTGGCCGTTTTCACAAAGCTATCGACGACCTGATTTTGAACTCAAAAGACATGGACGATCAACACAAAACCAGAAACAGGTTGAAGGTTCAGGTGAACCATGCAGCATCGTCCAACGAAGGCTATGGCAAACTTCAAAAGCAAGAAAACTACATCCGAAGGCGCATTGCCCAACTGACCGACGAGATCGAAAACCTCAAAAACAACCTTGGTTTTTTTGCCAATACCAAAAACGCACAAACATTTTTGGCTGATTACAACAAGAAAATTCAGTTAGCTGAATTGGAAATCAAGGAGTTGCGTGAACAGTTGAAAATAATTAACTAATAGCTATTGCCAGATATTTAGCTATTGCTACTTTTGCACTCCCGTTTGAGGGAAGCGCCTCCTTAGCTCAGCTGGTAGAGCAACTGACTTGTAATCAGTAGGTCGTTGGTTCGATCCCGACAGGAGGCTCAAAAAAACAGTAAATCAGGCGATCTTTTAAAGGTCGCCTTTTTTATTTGGTCGCAGGGACTGACACTGTTTTTTGAAATGCGTAGTTTCGTACCCATTCATAATTCCTTTCTGGAAGAATAGAAAATCCTGGGTTGGCTGCCCTTAAATCATAATGGCTTTTACGCCATTTTCTGGTCAGATATTCTTGCCTTATTTTTCTCAATAAGCCAACTCAGTCCAGCAGCGGCATAGATCAGAAAAACGGGTTTTACAATGGCTTGATACCGAATCTGAGCAAAAAACACCATTACAATAAACGTATATGAAGCGAACAGCAAAAAATGTTCTAGTCGCATTCCAAATTGCCAAACACCTGCAATTCCCAAAGCCAAAACTACCAACCAGGGAAGGAGGT
Source organism: Cytophagales bacterium (assembly GCA_038205175.1). GTDB lineage: Bacteria > Bacteroidota > Bacteroidia > Cytophagales > Flexibacteraceae > JBBRCC01. The sequence continues at coordinate 4,300 of JBBRCC010000064.1, forward strand.
ACAACACATGCCAGCTTCTTTCGTCGGTCCAGTCAAACACCCAAAATTGGCCAATCTTCATCACACTGCTTTTTAAGGTAAGAGTCGGATTGTTTTTTATAAATTCGACAGCCATCTGTTGCCATGCCTTATTGAAATTTAGTTCAAACAGATCACCACTTTCTTGTTGAAGTTTTAAAAACAGGTCTGTATGCTGAGCTCCCCAATTTCCAACACCTTCGGGGTTATGCCCTCTGTATAAATTGACACCCATGTTGGTGGTAAACAAGGGTGTGTTAAAAACCTGGTAATTCCGCCAAACCCAAGGTGCCATCATGCTAGCAGCAAGCAGCAAAACAAAAACTGGTTTGATGGTTTTTGACCGGGCGACTTCCCATGCAATCATCAACAGTAAAAAAAGCAAAACCTCAGTTCTCAAGTAAATCAACAAACCAGCCAAAAATCCCAGGAACAGCAAATTTCGGTTGGAATTTCTGTCTGCTTGCAGCCATTGCGTTAAAAACATAAGCAACAAACATTGAAACAAAACCGTTGGCCCTACACTTTGCGGCGTGTAAATCATTTCGGGCATAAAGGCAAAAATGATGGCAGCCAGCAGGCCAATACCTGGGTTGAAGGAGCGGCTGGCCAACTGGTAAAGTTTCCATATTGAAAATACCGAAATGCCTATTTGAACAAAGATCAGAAGATAAACCCTGAAGGCAAGCGACTTAACCAGATAAAAGGGCAGCAAAAACGCCACATAGCCAGGCGGCACTAGCGCAGATGGGTAAAAACTATCTAGAAAGTTTCCATCTACATCTACAAAGGAATAAGAAAAACCATGACCGTTGAGCAGGTGTTGAGCTATAAAGCCATACTCCCAAAAGTTGACTTCTTCAGGATTTACAAACACAATCATGGCCAAGACCCGAACCACCAATCCTGCCAACAGGATGTGTGAAATTTTAAGTCTCGACCATAACAGTTGCATCATAATCAGATTATCCAAAAACCTTTGTGAGTGTTGTTTTACCCCAGTTTTGTAGCTCATCGGCAGTGAACAAGTCAGGAAAAAATACCTTGAATTGATGTCTTGGCGGCAAAAATTTCTGCCAGTTTGTGCCACCTGTTGCAGCAATATCCTGCGGTTCTTTGTTCAGGTATTTTATGGCTGACCTATAGTGACTCAACGGCCAATGCACATTGGCAGCTATGTCGTATTCCCGAAGAGCCAGGATTAATTTGTCTTTGTCTACAGATGGGTCGGAAAGCCACTTGTCTTTGGCTTTGTTCAGGTTTGTAGTTATCGATTTTCTAGCCAGTTTCAGCAAATCGTCTCCATATCTGTTTTCAAATTTCCTGAGCGTGAGCGTCTTATTTCCGGAAGCCAACTCTTTAGCACCTTGTTTCCAATGTATGTTCTCGAACTGCACTTCCAAGGGTTCATTTTTGCAAATTTCCCGCTTTTCTCTGGCCACCAAATGAATTAAATCTGTGCTCATGATTTCAATCATTCTGAATTGAGCAGACTGAAACCCACTTGCCGGCAACAAGGCCATCCTGAATTTTAGAAATTGCTCAGGCTCCATCCCATCTACCATGATGCCAAAAGAATAAACCAGGTTGTCAAAATATCGCTCCAATCGCTTCACCCTGTCTGCTGCTTTTGAGGCCGGAAAGTCTGGTGCCAACATTTGATTAATTTCCAAAATACTGAGCTTAAAATAGAGCTCTGTAATCTGGTGGTAATGGATAAAAATTTGCTCATCGGGCAATGTTGTTCTGGGTATCTGAAGCGCCAAAAGAGCATCCAGATTGATGTAATCCCAATAATTGAGATAGTCCATGAAATAGAGACCTTCCAGGTAAGCATTGATATCCTGACCAGTTGATTCGTATTTTTCGGCAAGTTTTTGAACAAAATCGGCATGATGGCCTTTGTCATTCTGCTGTGGTTGCTTTGATTCCATAATGGGTGTTTACAAGTTAAGCTTTCAAATGTTCAAACTATTTTGTTCAGGCAATTATCTTTGTGGCAAACTTATCAACCTCACTGTTCATTTCACCAAATTATGATTGAATATCCAGAAACATTAACCAAAAAATCGGCCGTTGATGATTTTGAATCGCCGGATTTCTACCAACTCGACGACCTGTTGACTGACGAACATAAGCTGATCCGCCAATCGGTTCGTGATTTTGTGAAAAAGGAAATCTCACCCATCATTGAAGATTGCTGTCAGAAAGCATATTTCCCCACTTATATGGTGAAAAAGTTTGGCGAAATTGGTGCATTTGGTCCCACTATCCCTGTCGAATATGGCGGAGGCGGCCTCGACTACATCAGTTATGGACTTATCATGCAAGAGATTGAGCGGGGCGACTCAGGTATGCGCTCAACTGTTTCTGTGCAAAGTTCGTTGGTGATGTATCCTATTTATGCCTTTGGCAACGAAGAACAACGCTATAAATACCTGCCTAAATTAGCTTCGGGAGAAATGTTGGGCTGCTTTGGACTGACAGAGCCAGACCATGGCTCAAATCCGAGTGGCATGAAAACAAATTTTAAAGATATGGGCGACCATTATCTGCTCAATGGTGCTAAAATGTGGATTTCAAATTCACCTCAGGCCGATATAGCTGTTGTTTGGGCCAAAAACGAAGCAGGACGAATTCACGGTCTTATTGTTGAAAGAGGCATGCCAGGCTTTTCTACCCCCGAAACTCACAACAAGTGGAGTTTGAGAGCAAGCTGCACTGGAGAATTGGTTTTCGACAATGTGAAAGTGCCCAAAGAAAACCTGCTTCCCAACAAATCTGGTCTTGGTGCTCCGCTCCTATGCCTTGATTCTGCCCGATATGGAATAGCCTGGGGTGCTATAGGAGCTGCCATGGATTGTTACGAAGCAGCTCGAAAATATGCCTTGCAAAGAATTCAGTTCGACAAGCCCATTGCTTCTTTTCAACTTATTCAGAAAAAACTGGCAGAAATGTTGACTGAAATCACCAAAGCGCAAGTGTTGACCTGGAGGTTGGGTGTACTTAAAAATGAAGGCAAAGCCACAACAGCTCAAATTTCCCTGGCAAAAAGAAACAATGTGGATATGGCTTTGCAAATAGCCAGAGAATCGAGACAAATATTTGGAGGCATGGGTATTACAGGAGAATATCCCATTATGCGCCACATGATGAACCTGGAAAGTGTGATTACTTACGAAGGAACGCACGATATTCATTTGCTTATTCTGGGCAATGAACTCACTGGAATTCCTGCCTTTAAGTAATATTAAAATCACTTGTAGAAACAACCCTGCCTCGCTCAAAATCGGCAGGGTTTTTTCTTTTAAACGTATCTTGTGTTTCTAAAATTCTGATTTTATATACAAAAATCGTATTATGCGCAAGAATTGCAGGATAGCAATTTTTAACTACTTTTGAATCGAACAGCAAACACACAAGATTTTTTTTTGATTCGATTGATGTAACCTTTTCATGCACCCAAATCATCGTTTTTTGCGTGTTTTAGCTGTGTTAACCTTACTTTGTGTTAGTCAGGTTCAGGCACAGGAACTTTCTATGCCCCGGGATACAAGTCTCATGTCTTTCGCCAAAGTAAAAACGGATGCATTCATGCAATTTTTGGTGAAAATGGGAAGCAACTATGTGAGCCTTACTGACAAAAAGAAAATCACCGACTTGCTGCTCAACGATGTATTCGACGCCCGGGAGATGCGCATTACCAGCGACCTCAGCTATCCTGCTTTTCCGCCTATCAAGGTATCGGCTATGGATTATCTCAAAAACATCCAAATCCAGTATCCTGAAGGAGCCAAGATTACTTTCGGCGCACCTGAATACAGTCCTTTGTTTTTTAACGAAGCCAAAAACTATCACTTTTTTAAAGTTAAAGTAAAACGCACACTTTTTGGAAGCAACAAATTAGAAAACAGAGAGATAGCTTTAGATAATACCATTGAAATTCAGGTAAAAATTATGCAGGGAACACAGGTTCGTGTGCGCATAGTTGGTTACATGTTGCATGAAGGAAATTTTGAAAATCCAGGCGATTTCAGCAAAAAGGTTAATAAAGAACCTGCAATTATTCCCGAGCAAAAGGCAATTTACAAAGTAGAGCAACGAAACTTGTCAGCCATGTTGGAGGAACTTACAGCTATAAAAGACAGGGAACTGTTTGCCAGCAATCCCGCCAATTTGCAAGCCGACAAAGTGCGGGGAAAAGCACAAAGGATGGATGCAGAAAATCAACTCATGCAAGCACAATTGGAAAAAGAAAGATTGGCGCTCGAACTCAAGGCAGCCAAAACCACCAAAGCGAGTTTGTTTCCAACCCGACTGAACTTGAAATTGGGTGTAGGCACTTTTCTTACCGACCAAAGTCTTGTAGACTTGCTAAATGCGCCTCAATGGCGACAAGGCGACCACAACAGATATATAAAAATTGAAGGCGGGATTCGGTTTGCAGGTGTTAAAAAAGAATATGACGGAGATTGGTCCAACGGACACGTCGCTGGAATATACATAACAGGTGGACAGATTTCAGGATTGGGCGTTGACAAAATATTGAAGGAAAAAAGCGAAGGAAAATACGATTCTACTTTTAACCGCAATCCATTTTTTGAGGTGGAAATCGGGGTGAGTTTAAAGGAAAACCTCCGGTTAAGCGGCGGCATTGGGTCTATGAGGTACCAAGGCTCAGAACAAGCAGGAAATGGAAGACAACGAATCACCTACCCTGTTGTTACCATAGGTTTGGCGCCTCGCATTTTCGACGTGGTGGAATTTGACATCACCACAGGGTTTATGTTTATCAACGGAGGCACCTATCCTAGAATCGGCTTAGGCATGTCGGTGCTCGTCCAAACCTTGAGGGCCTGGTAGTTTTGAATGAACAAGAAGGAATTTCGGTTCTGATTCCAGTGTATAACTGGCCGGTTCAGCCCTTACTTTCAGCCCTGATTCAAGAAAAAAATCTTCAATTTCAAGTTGAGATCATTTTGCTCAACGACGCATCGACCAATGAATCATTGGTTGAACAAAACAAAAAATCTGCAGGAGATTTTGGCGCACAATGGCTTCAGTTTGAGGTGAACCAAGGAAGAGCTTTTACCAGAAATTTTCTTGCAGAGCAGGCCAGATTTAACAAAATTCTGTTTATCGATGTAGATTCTGTGCCCCAACAACCTGATTTTTTGCAACGCTACTTTGAAGCAGGTTTGCGAGCCGATGTAGTTGCAGGCGGCACCTGTTATGCTAAAAATCCTCCTGATGATCCAGCCAAAGTACTGCGTTGGTTGTATGGCAAACAAAGAGAAGAAAGAACTGTGGCCTTGCGCCAAACCGAAGGTTTTCAAAAACTGAGTTTAAATAACTTCCTCATCAACAAAGCATTGTATCTTTCAATTCGGCTATATGAAGATTTGAAACAATATGGCCATGAAGATACCTTGTTTGGAATGGAATTAAACGCTTTGCAACCCACTCTGACTCACATCGACAATCCTGTTTTTCACACAGGCCTTGACCATGCCATTGAATTTTTAACCAAAACTGAAATGGCCATTGAAAACCTGTATAGGCTGAGCAAAGATTTCCCTCAGGTGAAACAACTTCGGTTGTTTGCAGCCAGCAGCCAACTGGCAGGCAGCTCTTTTGGGCAGCTCATTTATTGGGCAGGAAATAAATTGAAGCGCAGGCTTTTAAATAACCTTCAATCCGCACGACCGAATGTGGGATATCTTGACTTTTTGAAAGTATGGCTTCTAATAGGCAAAATACAAGGCAAAAATCCTTCGTTGTTTTCCTGAAATACTCAGGATTTACAGCTTTGATAGCGGTTTCCATGTTTTGCCTCATGGCCGCTTTGGGCTACATTTTTCCCTGGAAGCCTACCATTGAATATTCAAGAGAAGTGCTTGATAGCGATGGAAATCTTATTCATGCATTTCTTACTTCTGACTCTAAGTGGAGGCTAAAAACAGATATTGAACAGGCAGACAGCTTGTACCTCGATATGTTGCTCTGGAAAGAGGACCAATATTTTTACCTGCATCCAGGGGTGAATCCTTTGGCCATTTTTCGGGCTGCTGCCCAAAATATACTAACAGGTAAACGAGTAAGCGGCGCATCAACCATCAGTATGCAAGTAGTTCGTCTGATAAAAAAACGACCCAGAACTTTTACATCGAAGCTGGTGGAAATGTGGGAAGCACTCAGGTTGGAAGGCGCCTTGAGCAAACAAGAGATTTTAGAGTTATACATCAGTCTTTGTCCTTTTGGAGGCAATGTGGAGGGCTATCGCTCGGCAAACAACATGTATTGGAACACAGCAGGAAAGCATATTTCCATGGCACAATGTGCTGCTCTAGCCATTATTCCAAACCAACCTGAGCGGTTTCACCCGGTGAAAAAGCAAGAGCGGCTCCTGGCTGCCCGCAACACATTGCTAAACAACTATCTAAAAAATAAACAGACTTTTTTGTTAGCAGAAACAGTTTCAGAACATGTTGATGCTCAGTTTTATCCGATGCCCAAGCTAGCCACCCAATTGGCCCTGCGGCTTGCAGGAAAATATCCAGCTGAAACAAGAATGTTCAGCACGATAAACCACGCCTTGCAGACGAAAGTGGAAAAACTGAGCCAGGATTATGTGCAGAAGTTGAAACCATATCACATCCACAATGCAGCCATACTGGTGGTGGAAAACAAAACAGGTAAAGTTAGGGTGTATATGGGCTCGCAGGATTTTGGCAACACCGAACATGCAGGACAAGTGGATGGCATAAAGGCTATTCGTTCTCCGGGAAGTACACTGAAACCTTTTTTATATGCCAAAATGATGCAGGATGGCAAACTGATACCTGATCAGATTTTGTATGATGTACCCATGCATTTTGAGGGTTTTGCACCAGAAAACGCTGACAATACCTTTTCTGGCAAAGTAACTGCTACTGAGGCACTCCTCAATTCGCTCAACATACCAGCAGTGTATTTGCTCCACCACATGGGCACAGATCCATTCATCAATTTGTTGGAAATACTAGGCTTTGAAAGTATTCAACCACAACGCCATAGAATTGGAATGTCGCTTGTGCTTGGGGGCTGCGGCATAAAGCTGGAAGAATTGGTGAAGGCATATTCATGTCTGGGTAATGGCGGACTACTGACAGAAACCCGGTTGTTGGAAAACGAAAAAACCAATTCCAAAAGTAGAATTTTCACAGAAGCCACTACCTGGCTTGTAGGCGATATGCTGGCCGGCTGGCGACGAACATTCTCCTCACAAACACGGAAAGGCACGCCACTGGCTTCTCAAATTTCTTGGAAAACGGGCACTTCTTTTGGCAAAAAAGATGCCTGGAGCGTTGGCTACAACCAGCAATACACAGTTGGTGTCTGGCTGGGAAACTTCGATGGTGCGCCTTCTGCAGCCATCACTGGTTCTGATATTGCTACCCCGCTTATGCTGCAAGTGTTTCAATTGTTTAGTTCGCCAGTTCTAGCCGTGAAAAAACCAAAAAACATCAGCACCAGAAAGATTTGCCGGGAAACAGGTTTGCCTGCAGATACATTTTGCCATGAAACAACAATAGGTTTTTGGTTACCCGAAACGCAACTGCCCATTTGTACGCACAAAATCCTGATTTCAGTAGATACTATACTCAAATGCATGGTTTGCGCAGAATGTAAAAGCGAAAGTCAGGTTTATACAAACATGTGGGTCGAAAACCCGGAACCAGTGTATAGAAGGTTTTTGAAAAGCAAGCAAATTCAGGCACAAGATTTACCTCCACATGCAGCGCACTGTTCAGCTTTTGGCACCATGCGCCCTTCTAGAATTTCGAGCCCGGTGGAGGGCAAAACTTATATCATGGACGGCCAAATGTTCAATGGTCTGCCACTGGAAATCTTATCCGGTGCCGAAGTGAAAAACGTGTTTTGGTACCTGGATGAAAAAATTGTATTTCAAGGCTCGCCCGAAAAGCTTTTCAGTATCAACCCGACAAGCGGAAAACACAAAGTTTCGTTCGTAGACGACAAAGGAACAACAGCCTCTGTTCAGTTTTTTGTGAAGCAGGTAATTGAATAGTGGTTTCTCGAATCTAAGGTTTAATGAAAATGAATCGAATATGCATCCAGGCCGATCCAGGTGTTCAGTTCATTCTAAAATGCTTCTCCCACAAAAATGTAAAGTCCGCCACCTTCTCCTGTAAAAGCATAATCCACACGTGAATAAATGTCCTTTTTGGGGAAGAGCAAAAATCGAAGTCCTGCACCACCTGCTACAACAAGTTTATTGGTGAAAACTTCTTTTAAAGATGGGAAAACGGTGGCTACTGACCCAAAAACCGAGGCACCAATTCGCTTACTAAACCCCAATGGCAAAGGCAAAAAACGAAGTTCTGTCTGTGCTGCAATTTGATTTTTATCTCGAATCCTGCCTGTATAATAGCCCCTCATGATGCTTTCTCCTCCCATGAGCGCCAGTTGATTGAAAGGAATATTTCCAGTATTAAACTGTCCTAAAAGCTGTGCTGCAAAAACGTTTCTCTTTCCCAGAGGACGAAAAATACGGGTGTCTGAAACAAGATTATTAAAACTATAATCGCTAAAAAAATTGTTGTAATGCAGGAAACCTAATTCAGAAAAAAAGCCGTTTCGAACATTCAACACGTTGTGTCGATTGTCGTAAACAATGCCAATTCCGGCCCCGAAATTTGTAGAGCCTTGATAGCCGAGAGGAAGATCAATGGATTCGAGCTGGGAATTTTGAACAAAAGCTACATTGCCAAGCCTTTGAAAATCTAATTCAAGACCCAGAAAAAGATTCTTTTTGATTTTTCGCAACACACGTTCTTTCACCCAAATTTGATTGGCATCTACTCTCGCCTGATATTCTTTTGGTGTGCCAGTACCTACTCCGAAATAAAAAAGTGGAAAACTTTGTAATCTGATTTTCCCTAAAAAAAAGAATTTGTCATCATCGCTATACATGGCGTGGTCTAACCAAAAGCCATATTGATTTCGTAAGGTAAAAAAAGTAAAAGCATTGATTTCACTCAATCGATTTAGTGTATCTCTATTTGCATAATAAACATAGATCGAACTAAACCCGATCTCTAAGTTGGTTTCGGGACTGAAAGCGATGGTAGGATATACTAAAAAACGAGGCTTCGCCGCTTGGATTGTGTCATGAATTAAACCACCAATGGTTCGCTTGAAAAAACCTTGTGCTTGTATTAGATGAGCTGTTGAAAAAATTGATGCGAGGAATGAGCAAAAAATAAGTTTTTTCATTAAGTACTAGGCGTATAACTTCCGGTATTACAATACCCTTGGTGCCAATGTTTTAACATTGTGTTTATAGCGTCTTTGCATTTACACAAAAGCAAAAGTAGTCATGCGAATTCCAAACCTGACATTTTCAACAATTTTAGTGTTTAACGAAGCTTTTTACTGTTCTATGTAAGGCCACAATTGCTGAAGAGTTAGTGTCGAAAACTTCAGCTGATTCAGATTAAGATAAGCTTGAAAGTGAGGAAAGTGTTTCATGCAATGGCGCAACGCAAGAGGAATAGTTCACGGAACGGCGCAACGAAAAAAATTATTCTTAATGGCTTTTTTCTTTTTGGGAAATAATGGCTCTTTAAGACACAACGAGGACAAAACATGAATGGGGAATCTCTGGAAAATTCTACACATGAAAATCATAAAGTAAAAAATCATAATTCTCCAGAACTGATAGAAAAAAATAAAAGGCTAATTTTGTGGGTTCCGAATGACAAAAATCGATCGGAACAATATTAAACCAAAGAAAGTGCTATCAAACACTTTCTAAAATGCTTACACCAAATTCCATGGCTGATTTCAGGCCTTTCAAAGGCTGGTTCTATAATCCGGATATTATCAAAAACTTGCAGGACGTTGTATGTCCTTCTTTCGACTTGCTTAATGAAGAAGAGAAAGACCAGTTAAACAAAATTCCTTACAACAGCATACACCTCACTCGGTTTGCGCCCCTGAACAAACCAATAGAACGGCGTTTGTTCGATGACTGGAAAAGCCACAACATCCTTGTTCAGGACCACAAAATAACCCTTTATGCATACCGCCAAACCCAACCTGGCAAAACCCAAAACCTGGGTTTAATTGGCATGATCAGGGTTGAGCAAGAACCTCAGCAAGTGGTACTCAGGCACGAACTTACTTTTTCGAAAAACATGCCTTCCAGGCTGCGATGGCTCAACGAAAGTCAGGTAAACGTAACACCCACCCATGGTTTGTTTGGCCACTACGAACAGGAAATCAACCTGTTGCTCAGCAAAGCTCTGCAAACTCCGTTTATAAAAGTTCGTGACCAGCACCATATATTGCATGAGATGGGCAAAGTAAATGACCCGGAAGAAATACGTAGCATTCAGCATTGGTTCAAAGACCAAAAGATTTTTCTGGCCGATGGTCACCATCGTTTCGAAGCTGCCCAAAACTACCAACAGCACGAAAAAGCCGCCAACAAACTGCACATCGGCGAAGAGGCCTACAACTTTCACCTCATGTACCTCACGGGGGTCAATCATGGAACTGCTCCACTCCTGCCCTATGCCCGCTTGTTTAAAATTCAGGGAAAATTTCCTTGGCCAGCATTTGTCGAAAAAATAAAGCATTGGTTCACTCTCGAAATTTCTGATCGGCTACCTAGCAGGGACGAAATCACTTTAAAAGGTTTTGGCGATTCATTTATTCTTCGGCCTAATGAATTGGCCATGAAAGTAACCTCTGAGTTTTTGCCTGACCATACTTTGCCGCATGGTGTTTTTTACCTCCAAAAACTGCTGCTGGAACAAGTCTTGTATCAACTTGTTTCGCCTGAACAACTGAAGTTGGAGTTTGACTACCATGTGGAACACATCGATCAGAAATTGGCCCAGGGCGATGCGGACATCGCCTTGCTTCCGGCTCCCGTGGAAGTAAGCGAACTGGTTTCTTTATCCAAAAAAGGAATTTTATTGCCTCAAAAATCAACCTGCTTTTTGCCTAAAGTACCCGCAGGTCTTGTTGTTAGTTCCATGAAAGACTATGAATCAGTTGAAGCGCCTCATTTTAGCTTCTAGTTCGCCAAGACGCAAGCAGTTGATGGCCGATTCGGGCTACAACTTTGAGGTATTGCCAGCAGATATCGATGAAAGTTTTTCTCCTTCACTTTCCTATACCGAAGTGCCGGTTTACCTGGCCGAAAAAAAGGCCAAAGCCTTGGTTGAACAATTGCCAAAAAATTGTGTGGTGTTGGCTGCAGACACAATAGTACATTTCCAAGGCCAGATTCTGAACAAACCCGCCGACGCCCAGGAAGCATATTCGATGCTGGCTGCGTTAACAGGTAAAACGCATGAAGTGGTAACGGGTGTAGCCTTGGCAGAAAGCAGCCACATTGAAACATTTTACGACTTGGCAGAGGTAACTTTTATGCCTTTGAACGAGGCTGAGCTGCGTGTCTACATCGAAAAATTTCATCCTTACGACAAAGCTGGAAGCTACGGAGCACAGGACTGGATTGGCCTTGTTGGCATTCAAAAAATAAACGGATCATATTTCAATGTAATGGGGCTTCCCATGCATTTGGTCTACGAAAGGCTCAAGCATTTTGGGGTAGAGCCGTTTGCTGAGCGGGTTGGGTAAGTAATAATGCTTCGGGTAAGTTTCTAAACAACTGGAATTTTGATTTGCAGCATTATGGCCATGTTTAGTGCTTGCTGCTTTGCTCTGTTTGCAGTTTCTCCTTCAAAAAGTTCGTCTACGGTTTGGCAAAACAGTGTCGTCCATCGCTCAAAATGACTTGGATGCATGGTTTTGTGTTCATGCACCTGCCGGTGAACTCCCATCATATCGCCACGGTAACCTCCAGAATGGAAAAGGGCATTGTCCCAAAATGTACACATAATAGGCAAATGCGTGTCCCAGTCAATAGCCATTTCAGGGCCAAAAAAATGACCAAGCAAAGGATCAATCTTTGCTTTTGCGTAAAATGAATTGACCAAAAACTCTATATCTTTGTGGGAAGAAATATCTGTAAGCATAGCAGAAACATCAAACTTTTGAACAGTGTGAATTAAAAACCCTGATTAAAGTCTTTCGAGCACACCTTCAATCATTCGATCCACTGTTTTTTCGGCTTGGGTTGAAAAAACTTCTACCTCACGGTTGGCTACAATGGCATTGATGCTAAGTGCATGGTGGCCTAGCAGATTGGCCATGATGTAATAACCCGAGGTTTCCATTTCGAAATTTGTGAAGCGAAATTGGTTGTGTTCAAAAGATCGGTAAGCAGCTACCAAATCATTTCGGAACGGGAAAAGGCGCACAGAACGGCCCTGAGGGCCATAAAAGCCGGGACAAGTCAAGGTATGGCCTTTTACACCTAATGCATTGAATTGGTTAAGTAAAGCATTTGAGGCTGGAAACTGAGCCGGTACAAAAGGCAAACCCAGGTGTTTTGCAAAACTTTGCATTCGGGCTTTCACTACTTCTGTTTGTTCAACAGGATAAAAAGCAGCCAAGGTATCAAGTCCCGTTCCTGTATGGCTAAGAACTATGCTATCAACCGGAATTTCTTTCACCAAACTACCAGAAGTGCCCATGCGAATAATATCCAATGGCGTGTGGTTGGTTTTGGCAATACGGGTAGCTAAATCCACATTAAACAAAGCATCGAGTTCGGTGAGCACAATTTCAACATTGTCGGTACCCATGCCAGTGGAAATCACTGTGATGCGCTTTTTGCCTACATAACCTGTATGAGCCGCAATTTCTCTCTTACCCTTTTTCACTTCGATGCTATCGAAATACTTGCTCACTTTTGGCACTCTATCTGGATCGCCAACGGCCAAAATGGTAGTAGAAACTTCCTCTGGCAACAGATTGATGTGGTAGAGGCTGCCATCTGGATTGAGAATAAGGTCAGACTCAGGAATTCTTCTTTGGTTCATGGTGCGGTGAGTGGGTAAAGCAAGTAAGGATGGCGTTTTTTTTCGAATTGGGCTACTTCTTTTTTCCAGGCGTCATCTATTTGTTGCCAGGTTTTTCGTTTTATAATCATATCACGCAGCTTTTTTGTGCCTCCCAGTTTTTCGAAAAATGAATTGAAAAACATCTTTTTGTTGGGGCTCGCACGATACATTTTCACCAGCCAATAGGATGTAAATCCTTGATCCGGCAAAGAGTCTTGTAGGTTAAAACCGCAACACAATTGCCCTTCATGCATGGGATTGGCAGCTTTTCCTGTCATGCTTTGCGGTGTAAAACAAAAAGGCAAATGCTCGGCATCGGGCATACCTATCACTTGAAAGGGAAATGGCGTACCTCTGCCTACGGAGACGTTCGTGCCTTCAAACAAACACAAAGTTGCATACAAGTTGATTGATTGCGGGTTTGGCAAATTGGGTGATGGTGCCGGGAAATTAGTCCAGGTATCTGTTTTTTGATAGTGAGCCACAGGCACCACTTCAAGTTTGCAGCTAAGCCCTTTCCCAAGCCATCCTTCCCCATTGATCATATTGGCCAGTTCGCCGAGTGTCATGCCATGCATGATGGGAATTGGATGCATACCTACAAATGATTTTAAAGCAGGTTGCAGCACAAATCCTGAAGCTTTGCCCCCGTTTGGATTGGGTCTGTCGAGCAACACCAGGGTTTTGCCATATATGGCACAGCTTTCCATCAAATAATGCAAGGTCGACAAGTAGGTATAAAACCGGGCACCCACATCTTGCATATCAAACACCAACACATCCAAAGAATCCATGTCGGCTTTCGATGGTTTTTTGGCATCGCCATACAGCGAAACTATACGCAATCCCGACTGCGGATCTATGGCTGATTTTACCTTAAAACCTGCATCTGCATCGCCCCGAAAACCATGTTCCGGTGAAAAAATACATTTTACCTGAATTTGATTTTCAAGTAAAATATCCAATAAATGCATTCCTTGCACCTGTGCTGTATGATTCACTGCAAGTCCAACCCTTTTTCCGGCCAGCAGAGGCAGGTATTTTTCAGGTTGGGCATCGCCGGGTACAGGTTGACCCATCAGGTTGCCTGTTAAGGAAATGCAAACAATCAAAAGCCAAAGCCTTTGAATCAAGATTTTCATTCTACTTTTACCCAAAAAGCGCAAAGTTGACACGATTCTACAATTTACTGTTGCTCCTGGCATTGTTTTTTAGTGCAAGCCCGACTTTTGCCACCATAGACCGCACTATTATAGGTGGAAGGGCAAACGGCATAGGCGGGGCGGCCACCACCATTCGGGATGAATGGAGTTTTTTCAACAACATTGGGGGCTTGGCTGGACACCGGCAAGCAAGCATGGGTTTTTACTATGAAAACCGCTTCAATAGCCAGATATTTAACACCATTTCGGCCATGGGCGTGCTGCCAAACAAAAAAAACGGCACTTATGGCTTAGGTTTCCAGCGGACAGGAAATTCACTTTTTGCAACCCAAATGGTGCAATTTGGATTCAGCCATCAAATTAACACGGTGAGCCTAGGCGTGCAAGCAGATTATGTCGAATTGGTCGTTCCTGATTTTACCACCAAACGCACCCTTGCTTTCAATTTTGGAGGTGTGGCAGAGTTGACTCCTAAAATCATTTTCGGAGCAACCATTTCAAATTTCAACCAAGCCAGGTTGGCCAACTACCAAAATGAAAAATTCCCAACCTGGATGCGGGCAGGCGTTTCTTACAAACCCATCAAACAAGTGATGGTGAATGTGGAAACTGAAAAAGGCATTGGCTACGACCCTACAGTACGGGTTGGCGTCGAATACCGGCCCATAGAAAAGTTAGCCTTGCGAACTGGTATCAACAGGCAGCCATATCAAGGCTATGCTGGCGTTGGCTTTAATCACAAACAATTCAGCATCGACTATGCCATTTCGCATCATCCGCAATTAGGCCTCAGCAATTACATCAGTCTGTCTTACCGATTTGGAAAGCGTGACAGACAAGCGTTGGTTCCAGGTACTCAGCCAGAAGATGATAAGTGATGAGAAAACTGATATCGTTTCTATGTTTGGCACTTGTGGCAGTCGGTTCAGTTTTGGGACAGGAATACCCCAAAAGAGAAATTCAGATTGAATCATTTGTAGAAAATCTCTTTGACCTGCAAAGCGAAAACACCAACTACGAAGATTTGTATGAGTCGCTGTTGATGCTGTATATTAATCCTTTGAACTTAAACAAAGCAACCAGAGAAGAGCTTCGATCGCTCTACGTATTGTCGGAGCGACAGGTGAATAGTCTTATTGATTATCGGACCAGGTTTGGGGCGTTGTTATCCGTATATGAGTTGCAGGTTTTGCCAGATTTTGATCTTGTAACCATTTACAACCTCATGCCTTTTGTATATGTGAAAGGAGCCGATGATAAAGAAATGGCAGGAAATCTTTGGCAGCGGATGAAAAACGAACCTCAGAATGCCTTGATTTTGCGCTGGAGTAGGCAAGTTCAGGAACAAGTTGGCTACACCCCTCCTACTTTCAATTCCAATGGCGAGCCTTCTCAAAGATTCCTTGGGGACCCCAATAAACTGTATATGCGATACCGCATCAACCGATCCAAGGATTTTAGTTTTGGATTCACAGCAGAAAAGGATGCAGGCGAAAAACTGATTTGGGACCCGGCCACCAAGCGCTACGGCATGGATTTTTATTCTGCCCATTTCATGATTGAAAATAGGGGCATTCTGAAAAAGCTACTCATTGGCGATTACCAATACCAATTTGGACAAGGTTTGGTGTCTTCAGCTGGTTTTTTTGTGGGTAAAGGTGCCGAACCCATTTCAACCATCCGGCGAAGTAGTTTAGGCATAAGGCCTTACACCTCTGTGCTCGAAGGTTTGCAATTCAGAGGTGGAGCAGCCACTTTGGGCAACAACAATTGGGAGTTTACCGGTTTCGTTTCTCAGAAGCAGATTTCAAGTTCGTTGCGACAAGCTTTGGATACCTTAGACAACGACAATGCAGAAAATTTCATCACATCCATAAACCTTACTGGCTTTCACAGAACCAACACTGAACTTTCGAGAAGAGGTACCCTTCGAGAGCGTTTGGGTGGTGCCAGTGCCATATACCTAAGCAAGCGCAAAGATTTTGAAACAGGCGTAATGGTGATGCACCAAAACTACCAGTTTCCACTTCTGAGAGACGACAGGGTCTACAATCGCTACGAGTTTAACGGCACAAACAATACCCTCTTCAGTTGGACCGGAACCTGGAGCTATAGAAATGTAAACTTTTTCAGCGAAGCCGCTCGCAGCAGTTCCGGCGGCCATGGCATTGTAGCAGGAATGATTGCCAGCCTAAGCTCAACAGTAGAAGTGAGCATTTTGATGCGGGATTACGCCAGAAACTTCCACTCATTTTATAGCAATTCCTTTGGCGAAAACACCAGAACCATTAACGAGCAAGGCATGTATTGGGGCTTGAAATTTAAGCCAAACCGACGCTGGACTTTTGCCGGGTATTACGATAAATTCAAATTCCCCTGGTTGGGTTTTAGAGCCGATGGCCCGAGCGGAGGTGACGAGTTTTTGACTAGAGTCACTTATCAACCTTCCAAAACCACTTCCTTGTTTGTGCAGTTCAGAGAAGAAATAAAGGACAGAAACCAAACCAACAATACCAGTGCGCAGGATTTGGTGGTGCCAACTGCCCGCAGAAATGGCGTTGTTCAGTTCGACAATAGAAATTTAAAATGGCTTACCTGGCGAACCCGGGTGCAATGGAGCAGCTTTAAACAGCAAAATGGCGCACCAAGGAGCTACGGCTATGCGTTGATACAGGATTTGAATTACGATGCGGGAAAGTTTTCAATAGGCGTGCGTTTTGCCATTTTCGAGACCGACGATTTTGACAACCGGCAATATGCTTATGAACGAAATGTGCTGTATGCATTTTCTGTTCCCGCATACTTTGGCAAAGGTATCAGAACCTATGCCTTGCTGCAATATTCACCCAACCGAACACTCGACTTTTGGGCCAAAATTTCAAATACTGCACTCACAGGTGCCCGAACAATTGGTTCTGGCTTAGACCGCATCAATGGCAATATCGACACAGATATTGTGGTGCAGATGCGGTATAGATTCAACCCAAGAGGTGGAATTTAATGCTGGGAGTTTTTGAGCACATAAATACCAATCGTTAAAATTAAGAACAGAAAAGCTTTCATGTTCATAACTTTGGGTTAACTTTTTGCAATGAATTTTCAATGAGAAATCGTTTTTCACAAGTACTATTTTGTCGACTTCTATTTGAAGCAGACTGAACCTCTGAAAAACGAAACAATTTTGAAGAAAAAGCTCAATACCTGGTAATCAGCGAAATGCTGAAAGAAGCCCGAAAAGAAGCGAATAGGTTATATTCAGCTGTAGAATATTAAAGTTCACCCTTCATTTTTTTAGTTTTACCGCTTAAGATTATGTTTTAGACAAGCAGGTAAGCTTGATTTGTTAAAAATTAGCTCACAAGATTTTGGAGAAAGTTTGGCTTTACATCTTATTATCCGTCCATGCATTTACACTATTTGGCCAACAAGGACTAAAAGGAGACTATTATAATGGCAAGAATTTTAACCAAAAAGTATTTACCCGGATAGACTCTAAAATTGACTTTACCTGGGACTATGTTGCTCCAGGCAGGGGCATGATGGACACTGATTATTCAGTGCGCTGGACAGGCAAACTTTTGGCTCCACAGACCGGGCAGTATGAATTTTATGCCATAGTCGACGATGGAATCAGGGTTTGGGTTGGTGGAGTGCAGATCTTGGACGACTGGGGACCAAACAACCACAAAAGTATTTCTGGAAGTGTGAAAATGGTGAAAGACCAACAATATGACCTTCGGGTTGAATACTTTAATGGCATACTTGAAGGGCAAATTAAACTTCAATGGCAATTGCCGGATGATAAAAAATCTACCAGTTGGTTCAACACCCAAAAACCAAAGGTTATCAATTCAAAGTATTTTTTGCAACCAGATGCTCCTGTTGCAAAACCAATACAAACAGCCGCCATTATAGATTCGCCAAAGATTGTGGCAATCGTCAAAGAACTGCCTGAGCCAATGGCTGTAGTGGAAGAAAAAGTAGAAGTTAAGAAGCAAATGCCTGCAAAAAGTCAGGTCAATAAGCCAACCATTCTCATATTAAAAGCCAAACTCAAAGATTCGACTGAAAAATACATTCCCAAAAGTGTGTTTTTCGAAGCAGGAGAATCTGAAATCTTGGCTCCGTCTTTCCCTGCTCTAACCCGGCTGGCAGAGTTTTTAAGGCGAAATCCAGCATTTAAAGTCAGCATTTACGGGCATACAGACTTGAGCGGCAATCCTGAAGCAAACCTGGAATTGAGCCAGGATAGAGCTGACAATGTGCGAAGTTTTTTGAATGCAAAAGGCGTGGAAAAAGGCAGGATGAAAACCAGGGGTTTTGGCGAAAGCAGACCATTGACCGGAGGCGATTCAGCTATATCTAATCCTAGAAACAGAAGGGTAGAGTTTATCATTAAATAGTTTGTAGTCAAGTCTTTTGCAAAAATTAGGTCTGCAAAATCCATGTTTTTCTCACCAATAAACTGAGTTTGAAACTCGGGTTGTACATCTAAGCTGCGAGCAGGTCGACGTAATTTAATAGAGAGCAAAAGTGGAAGTTATAGTAACAGAAAAATATCGTAAATTTGTTTTATGGAAAATAAGGCACTTTACACCATAGGACACGGTAACAGAAAGCCAGAAGATTTTCTTGCTTTGCTTAAAGACTTTAGCATAGAATATCTTATTGATGTTCGTTCCCAACCTTATTCAAAATTTAATCCTCAGTTCAACCAAAACGACCTGAAATTCTTTTTGGAACGGAACGATATTAAGTATGTTTTTATGGGCGACACTATAGGCGGCAGACCCAATGACACTTCCTGTTACGACAACGAAGGCAAGGTTGACTATGAAGCAGTAAAGACAAAAGATTTTTTCTTAAACGGCATTGAAAGGCTTAAAAAAGCCTTTGAAAAGAATATAAATGTTGTAATAATGTGCAGCGAAAGTAAGCCTTGCGAATGCCATAGAAGCAAGTTAATTGGCAAGGTTTTGCTCTCAGAAAGTATTGGTTTAAAGCACATTGACGAAAAAGGAAAGCTCAAGGACCAAACAACAGTAATCAATGAATTAAATAAGGGACTTGCAGAATATGACCTTTTTGGAAACCCCTTGAACGCAACTTCAAGAAAAGCCTATTTGTAAGATATGGAGTTTTTCACACTTGGGGTTTTCAACTCAACTGAGAAAGAGTTTTTTGACAAGCTAACCCAAAACAACATTGATACTTTCTGCGACATCAGACAACGCAGAGGTGTGCGAGGAGCCAAATATTCATTTGTGAACAGTATCAGGCTGCAACAAAAACTAAATGATTTGAAAATTAAGTATGGCTACATGGCCGATTTAGCTCCTACAACTGAAATTCGAAAACTTCAAAAAGGAACTGATAAAGAAAAGGGTGAATTGAAAAGGGAACGACAAGCTTTAGGAAAAATATTTGTCGTAGAATATAAAAACAGAATTCTCAAAGATTTTGACTTTGAAAGCTTCTTTGAGGGCTTTCGGAAAATTGAGGCAAATAGAATTGCTATTTTCTGTGTTGAGGAGCATCCTGAAGCTTGTCACCGTTCTATTTTAGCCGATAAACTGATCAATAATTACAAATGTAAAATAACCCACTTGTAGCATGGAAGTACTAATCGTTTCAAAAACTCACATGTCGAATGCTACTTGTGTTGGTGGTTTAGTTACATCCAATAATCGTTATGTTAGATTATTAAACCCTGGAAATTATAATCAACCAACAGATACGGAGTTTGAAGTCGGCCATATATATGATTTGACTTTCAATGACAGAATTACTATTCTCCCACCACATTTTGAAGATGTAATCTTATCTTCAAAAACATTTCTTCGTAAAGTTGAAAACATGCCAAGCTTTCTAACCCAACAAAATGTGATAGATTGGAATGGCACTATCGATAATTTGTTTGGCGGTTTGCTGAATTGGACAAATAGCAAAGCGGGCTACATACCTTTTGGTGGGCAAATGCCAAACCAAAGTGTTGGATTTTGGATTGCAGATAAAGATCTTATCCGAGCACCATTTGAAATCAATAAAGTGCGCTTTCTTTATCCAAATGGAACAAATTATAGGAAAATAACTTTTGTTGGCTATCAAGACACTTTAGCAACCATTCCACAGGGAAGCATTTTACGAGTTTCACTTTCGAGAATATTCCCATCAGAAAATGCAGAAAGTTTAATACCTCGAGGCTATTATCTTCAATTATCGGGCTGGTTTTAAAGTTGACATGATACTTAGACTAGAAATTGGAATAAGTTAGAGGTATAGCGTTGACTAAAAAGCCCAATATTTCGATTAATTTAGCAAATTTTAGTTTCTACCTGACTATGGCGAATTTGCCACAATAAAAATGAGAGCATGTTAACCCAAGTTGCAGCTCGACCCACCAATTGATTGTAATTTTCAATGAATATTCTTGAATTTTCGAATAAATACGATGTTTTGGTCGTGGTTCGAAATTACAAATTGCTGATAATGAAGGGTGCATTTTTTTGGACTCGATTTGTAGTGACGCAGCCCGATTTGGTTCAATGGCTTGGATTACAGTCCTTTGCGGGGCATGTATTTTAA
>JBBRCC010000065.1:0-25029 GCA_038205175.1 Cytophagales bacterium
CCACGGGTACCTTCGATGGCTATTACAGTGTTGAGGCAGAAGGAACAGATGCTTTTGGCTATTGCAAGGTTGTGGATAGGTTTTTACTGCAAGGCCATCCGAGCAATGAGATTAAAACACAAGAAGTCACTTTTGATCTGAATACATATATTTGGGGAAATGTAAGGTACCGAAATGGTTTGAATGTGGAACCAAATGTTGAAGTTGCAGTAATGGGAAGTGGTATTGTCAACAATGATTGCCCGAATAATGATTGTGTTGTGCCGAATTTTGGAGGTACAGTACAAGGTTCCATTATTTCAGTCGGTCGAATTTTGCCAGAGGGGCCAATAGCTTGTGCTGACCCACCATGTTCCCAGAACCCTGCATTGACTATTGGGGCAAATTCGTCATTTAGAGGTATTTGCACTATTTGGGGTGGCATAGATATGCTTTATTTTTCCCGAATTATAACCCCTGGTGACCAGCAACCAACTGCCTTAATAAGAGATGCTTTTGTTGGCATTAACTTAAGAGGTTCTACAGGTACAATTTCTGGAGTGGAATTTATAAATAATTATATTGGGGTTAGTGGTAGTATTAATTCTTTCGGGCCAAACATTGAGCATTGCAGCTTTAGAAAAGTTGGACTTTTGCTTTATCCGTTTCATGAATATTGGGAAACGGAGTTAACCTCATCCTTCGATAAAGAAACATTTCCGTATGCAGCTATTGTTGCTTATGGCGGAGGAGCGACTTCAGAATTTTTAACTGAGATCCCTACATTCTTTGTCAGGGATTCTTATATTGAAAATCATCTTTATGGTGTTATAGCCAATGCTAAGGCTGTTACCATGAACAGAGTAAGTATAGCAAATCCGAAACTTGCCGGGGTAGTGTTAGACGCTGACGCATCTAATCCTTCATCAAATTCAATACAGGGGAGTGGTGTTGGGTTCTCAGAAAACTATAGCTATAGTCTTACGCCATACCAGTCTCTTGTGGACCAGAATTCAAATTTACCATGGTTTTCAGGTGAAAGTGTTCTTTTGTCAAACTATGGCATTATTGGGTCTATCGCTAGAAATGCTACTTTTTCAAATAACTTTCTTCAAGGATTTCCGTCAACAAGTTCTGTAGGGATTAGGCTTAAGTCAAATGCAATAAATACCGTATCTGTTACAATGGACCTTCAAAACAATGAAATTCAAGGATATACCGAAGGTGTTAGATTAGTGACAAAATTTATTTCTACCAACATAAACGCCAACACCTTCACTGCCAACCACACCGCCATACGCTGCAACACCGGCGATGCCACAAACCCGCTGAACCTCACCCTCCAATGCAACCGTTTTGAACCAGGAGCTATACCACAAAACGAGCAACGCTTTGGACTGGTGGTGGATGATGGGACTGCTATGAGCAATATTGGTGGTGGAGCAGGTTTCAATGAACCACCCCCCAACGCCAATGCCTGGCCAGTCGTGGATCGCACAGTTCCTTTTGCCAATTGGGTAAACCCAGTGGGTTGGGTAAGCTTAGAAAATAATTCGGGCATTGAGTTTCAGTACTGGAGATATCAAAATGAGTTTGTTCAAGATAACATTCCTGTTGATGTTGATTTGCAATTTAATCAACAGAATGCCTTCACTGCTCCATTTTCTCCTCCGAATCCTATACCAGGGATAGATGTAGAAGTTTGTGACAACTTTCTAGACTTAGTTTTCCCCTACACAAGACCCGTGGGCAACGACCCTGGAACCGGAAAACCTGAGGCAAATGCAGAGAAGGCCAAACTTGGCAATGCCCAGCCTAACCCAGCCAAGGAAACTACCCGTGTTGCAGTGTACTTACCCGAAAATGAAGCATCGTACTTACTTGAATTGTGGGATGTAAGCGGTAAACGAAAGTTTGCAGCGGTTGAGCCCAAAGGCAAAGGCAGCACAACAGCTGAATTGCTGATACAAGGCTTACCCAAAGGCATTTACCTGTACCGTTTGACAGAAAATGGAGTTCCTATTGGTACCAGGCGTTTGGCTGTCCACTGATATGGGTATTTTAAAAACCATAGTAACGCTTCTCCTCAATTTGTTGATCTGCCACCTGTTGGCAGGTCAGCAAATTGTTTGGGAGAAGGAATTGAGGTTGTCAACCAGAGACTTGTTTTATACAGGTATTCAAACATATGATTCACATTTCATTTTAGGCGGTGAATCTGGTCGTTGGCGTGGCCACATTGGAGCAACGACTATACAAGGAGCCTGCGTGGCAAAAATCGACTCATTTGGTGATACAGTTTGGGTTAGGCCATTGGGTCAATTGGGAAAAGTTTTCAAGATAATTCGTAGTCCGATTCCGGGGCAATTTTTTGCAGTATTGAATTATTATTTAGGAAATTTCAATCCCAAAACAATGATTATGGCTATTGATGATAATGGGAACATATTAAATCAAATATCATTACCACCTAGTAACCAGGAGCAATTAGCATTTACAGCAATCTACCATAACAACCACATCTTTCTGGCAGGGCGTCAATACCCTGGCAATGCACCCAATAGTTTTTATGAGATGTGGGCAGCCAAAATTGAACCCAATACCGGCACGGTGGTTTGGAGCCGCACCTACAACCTTAACCATCCTGTTTGCGTGGCCAACAGCATAGAGCCAACACCTTATGGTACCTACATGCTTGGTGGCTACCAGGGCAGCAGGATTGTGAATATAGAAATAACCACAAATGGGGTGATGATTGATAACCAAATGCTCTACCAAAACCAAAACAATATTGTGTTTGAGTCTGGAGCTGTAGGGCAAATTGGCAGGACACACTTTGTGGCCAATGGCAATTTCAGGTTCAACAACCAGGCTCGCAGCTATTTTGGTGTCCATTCCAGGCCAGGCAACCAACGCCGCTGGGGCGGAGAGTCGCTGGGTTATGGCACAAAACCTTTGATTAATGCAGATAGTACCATTATTTATCAGGTAGGCACTGCTCAAGTGGATAATGTATTCATTGGTCGATTAGACTTGGATTCAAACTATTTCTGGCGTATTTCAACAAATAACTCCACAATTCAAGGAATACGGGGGTTTTATGATATAATTTACAACGAAGATGAAACTGGCATTCTTTTGGGCTCGATTCGAAAAACGACAGTACCTGTAGGTACGTCGTTCTACATGGCCAAGTTCACCGGCATAGGTCGTCCCTTCGATCCTACTGGCGTTCATCATCCTCACCTGACCGAAAAGCAAGGGGGTATTTATCCCAATCCGGTCAAAGATTTTTTTCGGTTTCGCAAGCAATACCAAAAGGGAGAAGTAATTTTTTATCAAACAAGCGGCAAAGAGGTATATCGCTGCTCGCCAACAAACAACCAACCCATCAGCTTGGCGCATTTGCGGTCAGGGGTTTACATCTACCGTTGCCAACTCGATGGCAAACCCTATCATGGCAAACTGGTAAAAGAATAACTCCAACTCCCCAGCCCTGCAAAGGAGAAATATGTATTAGAAAATGGGCTCCACCCTGTGGAATGATATGTCGACATTCAGAGCCAGGCAAGCCCTGAAAGGGCGACATATAATAAGCAATGGGTAAAGCCCATTGCTTGTTGAAATATAGCCCATGCTTACAACATGAGCATCTTTGTTCTTATCCCACCGAAAGGAGGGGTTTTACTAATTTACTTTTTCAACTTTTTTCCGCATAAGCCCTGTGTTTGTTTTTAGGTTGAGCAAATACATACCTGCTGGAATATGGCTTGTTGAAATATAAGCCTCTTTGCCTCCATTTTTCATAGTCGCTTGTACTTCAATGGTTTGCCCTAAGCTATTCAACAATGTAAACTCCATTTTTTCATTTGGATTGAGACCTTTCACATACAAACTTGCTTCAAACGGGTTGGGATAAACAAACACAAGTTCAGCCCCTTTAAAACCAGCCAGTTCACTTATTTGCGTGGCTTCAGATGTGTCGGCACAAATGCCCAATCGAACAATCAGTCTGTAAAGCCCTCCGGAAACAGCGGTATAATTTGCATTGGTTGCTCCAGCGATAATTGCTCCATTCAGCAACCATTGGTAAGTAGCTCCCTGAATAATATTGGCAGCGAGTTGGCTACCATTGGTTGTAAATCCGGACAATGGTCTCACCAATACTTCCACTGGAAGACTGAACTCGCCCGAACAAGTGCCCAAAAAAACCTGATACTGAACCGTTTGAATACCTGTTTGAAGGGCAAAGAATCTGTTGTTTACTACATTGGGCGAAAAAGTACCTCCAGCAAGAACAGGCATAAGAAGTAGCGAGGAATCTCCCTGGCAATATTGGTTGTTCAAACCTGAAAATCCTGCATTTGGTGTTTCAAGTATGTTGCCAAAAACCAGTTTTCTACTACCTGTGCAGTTTGATACTGGATTATGAAAAGCCACAAAAAAGCTTGTTGATCCAGTTATAGTTCGTGTCAGGGTTGCACCGGTTCCCAAAACAGTAGTTGCATTTTCTGTTGCATACCAGCGATAGGTGTTGTTTCCGGTTGCACCACTTGCAGTCAAAATAAGTTGACCAGGGCCGCATCTGGACACAGTGTCTAAAGTTTGAGGCGTATTTGCAAATTCATTGCAAATGTTGAAAACCTGAGGAGAAGAAGCTGTACCTGTTGGTGTTACTACCTGCACATTACCTGTAGTGGCACCCATAGGAACTAAAGTTAAAATTTGGGTAGGAGAGGCAGAAATGATGTTGGCTTCCACGCCATTGAAACGAACAGCAGACGGATTGCTCAAGCTCGTTCCTGATATGGTAACAGGTGAACCAATTTGCCCAACGTTGGGTGTGAGCGTAGTTATAACCGGGGTTGGAAAAATGCAGGACAACTGAGCATCCCAGCCAATTCTAATTTCTGAGTTATCGGAAAGAAATCTGAAGGAAAGTGCTCCGCTTGGGTGTGTAGAAGTGAAAGTTGGTGGTAGACTGCTACCAGAATATTGGCCTAAAATTGGGCTGCTGCTGCTTGGACCGTTGAAGATGGTGAGAAAATCATAATTCAATTCGGTATTGAAGAATGAAAAAGCAACCCGCAACTTGGCTGCTGGATCTGTGGGATTGATGGTGAGCACATATTGCTCTGCATTTTGGTAGCCTGGCGTGGTGGTGTTCACATATTCCGACGAGAGAAATTTGCCATCGCACAAGGTGAATGTGCCATTTGTCATTCTCAACTCATTGCCCACCAAGAAAATGCCTGGCGATTGCAAACTGGCACCTGAAGCTGAGCCAATTTGTATAAAACCGGTTGAAGCACCAGTAGGCACTATGGTTGTAATGGTAGAATCGTTCACAATGTTGAAACTTGCTTCCAAACCATTGAATCGTACACTGTTCATGGCATTAAATCGTTTGCCACTCAAAGTTACCTGAGCACCAACATCTCCAGATCGTGGTGTGAAATCTGCAAATTCAGGAATGGCATAAATGGCTGACTCACGATTTCCTGCCCAAAGCAATGCGTTTACCATTATTCTGGCACCGGAAGTTAGTGCAACCCAATTGGTAGTGCTCACGCTTGAAGATGGCGGATAAAAGCCGAGGTCAACTTTTCTTACATTTGGCAAGGTTGGAAAACCCGCTCTGGCTACAATCAAAGGCCTGTTGTCTTGCCAGTTGGCAATGCGATCAGCTCCCGGATTTACCAGTAAAGTATTAGAACGAGCACTTTGAGTACCACCCAAAAATGTGCTTACACCTTGTATAATGGGGTGAGTTGGAATGAGCACACTGCCCAATCCTGATGTAGAAATAATGGAACTTCCAAAAGGGATGAGGTCGTAGTTCGAAAAAGCTCCTCCCGGGTTGGAATTTGCCGACCCGGCCGTTGCATACAATCCTTTTACAACATTTCCGCCTTGTTCGATGTAAGCAGACAGATTGGTTCCAAGGTTATTTCTGTCTTGCCAGGTTCCCGCATTCCAAACGAAAACCACATCGTATGTGCTCAGAAGCGCAAGTGAAGGTGTAGCCTGATTTGCATTAAATTGGTCAATCTGATCTATCACACCGAAGGCTTCTAACTTGGCTTTTACATCTTGATGGGCAGCACCATTGGTTTCAGAGTGAAGCAGCAATACCAAAAATGGCCTCACATTGGTTACGTAAAACGCTGTGATGCTTGTGTCGGTTCCAAACTGATTTGAGACCACAATTTTACCTGTAGACGCTCCCTGAGGCACCGTTGCCGTGATGGAAGTTGGCGAAACCAGGTTAAAGCTGGCATTTGTGCCGTTGAAAGATACACTTTGGATGTTATCGAAATTAAGGCCTGTTATGTTAACTGCTGTTCCGGTAAGGCCATAAATCGGCGAAAAATTCTCAATTATTGGAGCTAGATTTGGTTGAATGCGGATGTAGTAATCTTCCGTTTCGCCTGAAGAGAAATTGGTGCAGGGATTGGTGGCAACCACGGCACTATTTCTAGTCCGAATTCGCATGCCCGTCCAACCAATCACTGCATTTGGAGGAACAGTTACATTGATGGTTCTGATCGATGTACCTCCCGTTGTTTGAGCAAAATACTCAGAAGCATCGAAAAGGCCATTGTTATTGAAATCAATCCAAAGCCCAACTGTTGTAATAGAGAAACTGCTGAGGGAAATCTGGAAATGGTAAGTTCTGTTTCGCAGCAAAGTGCCTGACGTGCCAGCTCCTGGCAGATACTGGGCGTAAGCCCGGTTTAGGTTGTTGCTACAGGCGGATGAATTGTTTAATTGTGTTCCGGGTATTCGCACATTTGTGATAAATGCTGTTCCACAAGCGGCTTGCAATACTGGGCAATAGTTATCCCGCAATTGAACTGTGGTGTCTATTACGAAAATATTTGTTGATGTAGCGCTTCCAAAAACTGTGTTCACGCTTATCAAACCAGTGGTTGCGGTCGGCGGTACAATGGCGGCAATTTCATTCGTCCCTAAAAAATCTACAGAAGTTGCTGCTGTGCCATTAAATCGCACCACCGATTCAGGCGTAAAGTTGCTTCCTTGAACAACTACTCTCGATCCTCGTAAACCTGTGTCCGGTGCAAAAGCGGTGATGGTTGGCGGGTCATTATTTTGACAACTAATGTTTGCCTCAAAGCCTGTACTTTCGACAGTTCCATTTGAAATAAATTGAAAAGTTAAAGCACCGGTGGGGTGAGAAGAAAGCACATTGAAAGATGCAATGTTGCCTGAATAGGCGGCAATTTGTGGTGAAAAAATACTTGGCCCATTGTATGCTATCATATAATCATATTGGCCAACCGTGCTGAAATTGGTGAACCGAATCGAAATCCGGGAGTCTGGTGTAGAAGGTCTTATGGTTTGAACCACATCTAAGTTGCTGGGGTAATTGCCATTTCCTCCTGGGTCGAGCAAGGTGCCAGAGCAGGTTGTCAATGTGCCATTGCCCGTGATATACACTTCGCCTACTATAAATGCTGTGGCACTTTGGGCTGTACCTGATGCATTTGTTGCCCTGATGAGTCCTGTGGTAGCTCCAACAGGTACAATCGCCAACATTTCTGTTGGCGAAACAATGCTGAAGTTGGCAGCTGTGCCATTGAATGCAACGGAGGTAACATCTAGAAAATCTCGTCCAAAAACCGAAACGGAAGTACCCACCATGCCAGACAATGGAGCGAAATAGGTAATGTTTGGTGCTCGGGTAACCTTGAAAATGCTGTCGGAAACTCCAGAACCGTTGCTGTTTGCCACGCTGATGTATCCGGTAGAAGCAGCCGCAGGAACAGTGACAGTTATCTGCGTGGTTGAATTGATGGTAGTTGCAGCCTGAAAACCATTGAAGTAGGCCAGGGTGCCTGTCACAAAGTTGGTCCCTGATATTTGTACTGTGGAAGAGGGTGGACCACTGCCCGGCGTGAAACTGGTGACGGTGGGCAATTGCGTGGCCATTGCATCTATCAATACATTGTCGAAGTAAAAGTTATTGCCTCCCCAAGATTCTAATTCAAACATCAAACGAATGGTTTGCCCATCAAAACTTGACAGACTTACCTGCTCTTTTCTCCATTGATTTTGGTTGTTGGGAATAAAATCTGAGACATTTAAACCAGTGGTTCTTAACGCAGAACCTGCTTTTTCGAAAATTGGATTGGGCAGCCAAGTATCGCCGCAGTTGGTAGACACAAATACCCTAAAAGCTGTTGGCAGACTTTGCGGGTTCACAAATGCCAGGTCGAAACTTAAACCAGGTCTGGTAAGTCCGTTCACCCGAATAAGCGGACTTATGAGTTGGTCTTTCTGGCCTTGCAAGAAAGTTTGGTTGGCCAATTTTAAAAAGTAAGCACCTGTTGTACTTCCAGTGCTTCCTTGCGGAACCGATTGTTGTCTCCACTCAAAGCAATCTGTATCCGGGTTTCTGATGGTCCAAAGTGGTGCAGGAAAAGCTTCATTTTCGAAGGCTTCGGTGAATGGCACAGCCTGACCTCCAGTAGATTGGAAAACTATCACAAATGTGTCGAGCCGACTGGCAAAATCATTTGTTCCGTTCGACTGCTCCACCCAAAGTGTCAATGTGTTGGTTCCGGCTGCGACCGTGCCTGTCAAGTTGATGTCGAAAGTCGACACTTCCATGTAGGTGAGGTTTAGTGTTCTGTCCCGTGTTTGTAGCGCTGCTCCATTCAAATTGTACTTCAATTGAACCGAAGCCAACGAATTTATTCCTGTGTTGATTACAGAAACCGACACAACAGGTTGTGCTCCTGCACATTGATCTTTGTAAACCATAGACACATCTGAAAGAGATGCATCTTTCAATTGAGGTGCCATGCCGCCAGGGCTGTAGGTGAGTTGTTTTCTTCTTGGGCTGTTTTCGAGTACAGTACGCATTCTCATGGCTTGATCTTTAGTAAATACATTGATGCACAAGTCATTGGAATAATCCATGTAATCCTGGTACAGCTCAATATTGGAAGGGCCGTTGCAGTTGTTGGTTTGTTGGGTCGACGGACATCCATTCGTAGGGCCATCGTGGGTTGGTGTGTCTTCGCAAAAGTCCGAACCGCAACTCCCATCGCCCCAAATATGTCTGAGACCAAAATAGTGACCCAGTTCATGTGTCATTACTTTTCCCTTATTTCGATTGGCTACAAGAATTGGGAAATTTTCATCATCGTTCGACCCGAAGCAAATATGATTCAACACCACTCCGTCGGTGTTTCCAATGCCTGTTGTAGTGCCGATACCAAAACAGTCGAATCCGAGCAATCCACTGAAAAATGGAAATTGTCCATATCCAAAAAATCCGTTTCCCAAATTGATAACCCAAACATTAAGATATTGGTTGGGGTCCCAAATGGTGGAAGGTTTTATGGTTGCATTAATAAAGGCAGTAGAAATTGAACCTGTTCCCCAATTTAAAGATGAGGCATTGTACCTCACTATTCCATTGCTTGGCTCTCCCTGAGGGTTGCGCTGAGACATTTCAAATTCTATGCGTGTGTCGGCACCATTAGGAAATGTGTTGAAACCACGTGTTCCCGGTTTTCTCCTGAAATCATCATTCATGACCTTGATTTGAGAAAGCACCTGAGCATCAGAAATATTTCGGCCATTGCCCAATGGTTCTCCATTATGGAGCACATGCACAACAACTGGAATTTTGATAATACCTTCTGTGTTTCGTTTGGTTTGAACCACATGTTTGCCAATCTTTTTGGCCATTTCCTGCTCAAACTCTGCCAAACCAGGTAAGCCTGGAAAACGAACCCTGAGCAGGCTGTCCGATTGGTTGGTTCCACAAACGATTTGGGCTAGGGCAACGTTTGGTCGGAGAGAAAAAACGGCTACTGCCAAACAAATGAAAAAGTGTAAAAGGTTGCGCATACTGAAATAAAACAAAATTTGACAATAGTAGATAAAGAAACTTGAATGTTAAAGCAAAAAATGATGAGAATTGATTTTTTAAAGCTAAAGGTTAAAATGTAAGGAACCTTGAGAGTTTGCCGCTTTTTATTTGAGCCTGACTTTGAAGCCACAGTCCTTTTTTATTTCTTTGCGCCCCCGTTTCGGTCTCATAGTTCAACGGATAGAATAGGAGTTTCCTAAACTCTAGATCCAGGTTCGATTCCTGGTGAGACCACAAATCTGAATTCCTCGCCCCTTGAGCTAAAATTCCCTGCCTACGAAATTGAAATTTCCTGCGTAGGAAATTTAGAATTCTCGGGCATGAAATATTCTTCCTAAGCTTTTGCTATATTTCAGCATCAGGATAAAGTAGGCGATCCCCATCCTGTCTTTTAAAAATTTATCCTTTATTTTGCCACCTCTTTGTTACTACCCATTAATTTTCCTTCGTTTTGCAAGAATCTTATCTTAGAGAATATTCCCCTGCCTTGGGCAAAGACATGGAAACCTTGGTTTTCGGTCATTCGGGCTACCCGGTCATTGTGTTTCCCACTTCCATGGGCCGGTACTATCAGAACAAAGATTTTAAGCTCATCGAATCGGTGGAATGGTTTGTAGACCAAGGACTGGTCAAAATTTATTGCCCCGACAGCATCGACGAATCAAGCTGGTACAACAAAGGCATACATCCAGCCGACAGGGCAAAAACCCACATGGCCTACGACAAATACATTCGTGAAGAGCTTATGCCCAAGGCTTTGCATGAAACAGGCTATTCCAAACTGGCTGTAGCAGGTTGCAGTTTTGGCGGCTATCATGCTGCCAATATCGCCTTTCGCTATCCCGAATTGGTGGGCTTTTTGTTTTGCATGGGTGCAGCTTTTGACATCCGTATGCAAACCGATGGCTATTTCGACGAAAACATATATTACCACAATCCAATGGACTTTGTGGTAGACATATCCAATCCTGAATTGTGGAATATGGGCATTGTGCTCGGCGCTGGAGAATTCGATTTTTGCCGGCCTTCGAACGAGAAGTTAGCGTCCATTTTGTACCACAAAGGAGTTCATTACTGGCTCGACGTAATACCAGGAGGCGTGCACGATTGGCCGGTTTGGCGAGACATGTTCCCGGCCTACCTTTCTCAAATCAAATAAAAAACACTTTTAGCAGAAACAAACTTTCAATTATGAAAAAAATAGGAATCCTATTCGGTCAGGAAAGCACTTTCCCACAAGCATTTGTAGACCGGGTAAACGGCAAAAATGAAAACGGCATTGAGGCCGAATTTGTAAGCATCGACAAAGTGATGCAGGGCGAACCTACCGAATATGCGGTAATCATCGACCGTATTTCGCAAGACGTTCCTTTTTACAGGGCTTATCTGAAAAACGCTGCCATTTCTGGCACAGCCGTTTTGAACAACCCATTTTGGTGGAGCGCCGATGAAAAGTTTTTCAACAATGCATTAGCGGTTAAAATTGGCGTTCCTGTTCCAAAAACAGTGATTTTGCCATCTAACCAATTGCCTGCCGACACTACCGAAAACTCATTCAAAAACCTGAAATATCCACTCGACTGGGACGCTATTTTCAACTACATCGGTTTTCCTGCATACTTTAAACCATTCGCAGGTGGTGGTTGGAAAAACGTGTACAAACTGCACAACATGGATGAATTTTTCCGTGCTTATGGCGAAACAGGTCAGTTGGTAATGATGCTTCAGGAAGAAATTGTTTTCGATGACTATTTCCGTTGCTATTGTCTGGGTGGCTCCGAAGTGCGCATCATGCAATACGAACCCCGCAATCCTCACCACTTGCGTTATGTAGTCGACAAAAACCCAGCTTCCAAAAAGCTTTTAGCCACATGCAAAGAGATCGTATTGAAAATTAACAATGCTTTGGGCTACGATTTCAACACGGTGGAATTGGCAGTGCGTGACGGTATTCCTTATGCCATCGATTTCTGCAATCCTGCTCCCGATGCAGATGTGAACTCGGTTGGTGAGGAAAACTTCGAATGGGTGGTAGAAACGGCGGCCAAAATGGCCATCAAAAAAGCGAAAGCCTACAAGCCTGGTCAAATGGCACTTACCTGGGGATCTTTTGTTACCGAAGCAGTGGCTGGCAAATTAGTTCAACCCTGATCTCATAAAATCCATTACATACCAAGCCCGAAAAATCATGGATCATCAATACACACTAGGTATTGAAGAAGAATTTCAGGTAGTCGACCCCCACACGAGGGAGCTTAGGTCACACATGCAGAAAATTGTTGAAGGGGGTAAAATCATCCTCAAAGAGCGTGTGAAAGCCGAAATGCACCAAGCCGTGGTAGAGGTAGGTACCAATGTTTGCAAAAATATAGCAGAGGCTCGGGAAGAAGTAACATACCTGAGAAGAGTCATTGCCGATTTGGCCGACAAGTCTGGACTTTTAATTGCAGCTGCCGGTACACACCCCTTTTCGAATTGGCAAGATCAGCCTATTACGGATCATCCCCGCTACGAGGAAATCGTGAATGAGTTGCAAGATACCGCTAGGGCCAACCTGATTTTTGGGCTTCATGTGCATGTGGGCATTCCAACCCGTGAAGTTGGGCTTCAAATCATGAATGCAGTTCGCTACTTTTTGCCGCATATTTTTGCTTTGTCTACCAATTCGCCTTTTTGGGAAGGCAGAAACACAGGTTTTAAATCGTTTAGAACCAAGGTTTTCGACAAATTTCCTAGAACAGGTATTCCGGAGTTTTTCTCAAGTGCGGCTGAATACGACAGCTACATCAACTTGCTCATTAAAACCCGTTGCATCGACAACGGAAAAAAAATCTGGTGGGATATTCGCTTGCATCCGTTTTTCGAAACCCTCGAATACCGTATTTGTGATGTGCCCATGTTGGTCGATGAAACCATTGCTTTGGCAGCTGTGATGCAAGCCCTGGTTGTCAAAATTCATAAGCTGATGAAGGCTAATCTCAACTTTCGCATGTATCGAAAAGCGCTTATCAGCGAAAATAAGTGGCGAGCTGCCAGATACGGCATAGAAGGCAAACTTATCGATTTTGGCAAACAGGAAGAAGTGGAATGCAGGGCCTTGATTGAAGAACTGCTCGAATTTATAGACGATGTGGTCGACGAATTGGGTAGCCGGGAAGAAGTGGAGAAAATAAGGCTTATTTTAGAAAACGGCACTGGTGCCGATCGCCAACTCAAAGCATATCAGGAAAGTGGTGGCGACCTGAAAAAAGTGGTCGATTATATTGTACAACAGACTTATTTAGGGTTGTAATTCGTTCATTCATTTATCCCGTTGCGGGATTTTAAAACATGGTTAAATCAGTTAGGGAGGCCTATAATCAATCTTTTACGCAAGAAAAGTATGAGGCGTTTGTAAATTATCTAACCAGTCTCTACAACTATGAGATTGAGTTTAGAATTGCCGAAACCCCATTTTTCTGCGACAAGGCTTTCAGCGAAAAGCTAGTTGCCGGTGGTGAGCAAATCGTGGATGTGATGTGCCGATCTGACATTAAGGCCATTACCGAACGAGCCATTCCAGCAAATTTCAATGTGCCAAACGAAGGACAACACCCAACAATGGTGTCCATAGATTTTGCCGTGTGTGAAGGCGAGCATGGCGAATTGATGCCACAACTCATCGAATTTCAAGGGTTTCCATCTTTGTTTGCCTTTCAGCAGGTTATTAGTCCGGCCTACAAAAAGTTCTTTTGGATGCCCGAAGGATATAGCTATTTCTTCAACGGCTTAACTCAGGAAAAATACCTCGACTTGCTCGGTGGTGTGCTGCTCAACGGCCATAAATCCGACGAAGTGATCCTGATGGAAATTGAACCAGAGGAGCAAAAAACCAAAGTCGACTTCTACGCCACCAAGCAGTTTTTTGGCATACAGGCCATTTGCTTGAGTCAGGTATTCAAAGAAGGTAATCACTTATTTTACCTCAACAACGGGGTTAAAACGCAAATTAAGCGAGTTTATAACCGGGTTATTTTTGATGAATTAGAGCGAAAGCCTGACTTCAAACCTGGCTTCGATATGACCGAAGCTGTTGACGTGGAATGGGTTGGGCATCCGAATTGGTTTTTCAGAACCAGTAAGTTCACCATGCCTTTCATTAAAAGTCCATTTGTGCCCGAAACCAAGTTCTTACATGAGTTTGAAACCATACCTGCCGATTTGGAAAACTATGTGCTCAAACCTCTTTTCTCTTTTTCAGGTACAGGCGTTATTTTCAATGTGAAGCCCGAAGACATTGCTGCCATTGCTGACCGGGAAAATTTCATTCTTCAGCGAAAAGTAAAGTATGCTCCTGTGTTAAAAAGTCCGACTGGCGATGTGAAATGCGAAATTCGCCTGCTATATCTCTGGCCCGAAGCAGATGCCCGCCCTACCTTATGCACCAACCTGATCAGGTTGAGCAAGGGCGTTATGATGGGTGTGAAATTCAACAAAGACCAAACCTGGGTAGGTGGAGGAACTGCCTTTTTAGAGCAGTAATTGTTAAATCGATAAATCTTAAATTTCAAGTTTGGGAAGGGTAAAGCAAAAACGGTATGGACTTAACGATGTGCTCAGCAATGTCATTCAGCCCGGGAAAGAATCGTTTACTACCATCAAAGGCCAATGGCACAAGCAGCAGTTTCAAAACCAGCATCCCATTGTGCTGGAAGTTGGTTGTGGCAAAGGTGAATATTCAACCGGATTGGCGGAGGCATTTCCCGACAAGAATTTTGTAGGCGTCGACATCAAAGGCGGCAGAATTTGGGTGGGGGCAGACATTGCCCAGCAAAGCAATTTGCATAACGTAGCCTTTATCCGTACCCGCATTCAGAACCTGGACGACTTTTTTGAACCTGGCGAAGTGTCAGAAATCTGGATCACCTTTCCCGACCCAAGGCCAAAACTCTCAGACGAGCGCCGACGACTCACCTGTCCCCGTTTTTTGAAAATGTACCAAAGGCTTATTGGTAGCCAGGGCATTGTGCACTTGAAAACGGACGATACCGACCTATTCGACTATTCCATGAGTGTGTTGCACCGTAGCGACCAGGAAATTCTGGAACAAACCACCGACCTCTACGCCTCATCCTTTGCCGAACAACACCTGGGCATACAAACCTATTTTGAAAAGAAGTTTATGGCTTTGGGGAGAAAGATAAATTATGCAAAGTTCAGGCTGACAGGGTTGGTAGAATGAAGTTATTTGCAAACTTCACCATTCTTTTTTGTTGCATATATAATCGAATCAAGATGAAAAATTTTACTTTAGAAAATGAAAGCCAGTCATTGGGGACATAGGGTAATGAAAAGTTAGAAAATTAGAAACTCAGTTTGACACATCAAGAAAAGATTTTTAAATCTTACCTAAGATGGTTCTCTAACAATTTAAACCTTGGTCTTCTTATTCACCAGATATACACCCGCCAGCACAGCACCTACGCCCACAAATTGGTTTATATAAATATGTTCTCCATCGGCCAGACCCCAGGCCAGCGCCACCACGGGCATGATGTAAGTAACTGAACTGGCCACTACGGCATTGCTTATTTGAATGAGTTTATTAAAAAGCACTAGCGCCAAAGCAGTGCCCCCAAGTGAAAGTACGACTACAAAACCCAAGGCCTGTTTCGCTTGCTCCGAAAAATCGAAGTGATGGGCAAAGTCGGTGAACCCAAACAGAATAATACTAGCAGGCATACCGGCGAAAAATATGGTTACAGCTGTGAGTTGCATCGGCGGAATATGGCTTAGCCTGGTCTTCAAAATGTTTACATTCAGGGCATAGAAAATGGTGGCGAGCACTACCAGTATGGCGTAGACATTAATTTCGAATTGCAGACCTGTGGCTGTGTTTTTCAAAGCCAAGGTCACAGCACCTAAAAAGCCTACGAAAATGCCCAAGGCATTGACCCATTTCACGGTGTGCCCAAACAGCATCAAACTCACCAGCATGGTAAAAATTGGCGTCACTGCATTCAAAGTGCCCGAGACAGAACTATCAAGTTTAGAACCTGCTATAGAGAAGAGCAAAGAAGGAAACAAACTGCCTATTAAACCCGAAATGCAGAGCATGGACAAATCTTCCTTTTTTACCTTTCTGAATGCCATAGCTGCCACCGGAAGAAAAACCAGAAAGGCAATCATGATGCGCAAAGAGCCTACCTCAAGAGGACTGAAAAACATGAGCCCTTTTTTAATAAGAATAAATGAACTTCCCCAAATCATGGATGTGAGGGCTAGAAGCAGAATGCCCAATGATTTTTTGTCTGACACAGGTGTTTTTATAAGGGTTGATTTGTCCTGGCGCATAAAGTCGCATCGGCTAGGCGTGTTTTTTTTGGTATGCAGAATGTTAGGATAGCTGGAAGGAATAGGTGCCGAACATTTCTTCAACTTCCTCTAAAATTTCCAGTAACACGGAGAGACTGTTTTCCTGAACCAAACGCATGCGATAAGGTTTAAAATCTGGAATGTTTTTGAAATAATTGGTGTAGTGCCTTCTCATTTCTAACACGCCCAACACCTCGCCTTTCCACTTCACCGAAAACTCCAGATGCCTTCTGCAAACATCGATGCGCTGCGACATGGTAGGGGCGGGTATTTTTTCGCCGGTGGCAAGAAAATGCTTCACTTCATTGAAAAACCAGGGATAGCCAATGGTGGCTCTACCAACCATAATGCCATCTACACCGTACCTGTTTTTATATTCCAAGGCTTTTTCGGGGCTATCAATATCCCCGTTGCCAAATATGGGAATCTGAATTCTTTGATTGTTTTTGATATCACCAATCAAACTCCAATCGGCGTCACCTTTATACATTTGCACCCTTGTTCGCCCATGAATGGTCAATGCTTTGATGCCGATATCTTGCAACCTTTCGGCTACATCCATCACGTTTTTGGTGCTTTCGTCCCAACCCAACCGGGTTTTCACAGTCACAGGCAAATGGGTAGATTTCACCACCGCAGAAGTCATAGACACCATTTTAGGGATATTCTGCAACAAGGCCGCACCAGCACCTTTGCAAGCCACTTGCTTCACCGGGCAGCCATAGTTAATGTCTATTAAATCAGGATGTGCGGCTGAAGCTATTTCAGCACATTTGCCCATAGTTTCTATATCCGAACCAAAAAGCTGAATGCCAATGGGGCGCTCATATTCAAAGATGTCAAGCTTCTGAACACTTTTGGCTGCATCTCGGATTAAACCTTCCGAAGAAATGAACTCAGTGTACATTAAGTCAGCTCCATTTTCTTTACATACCGCTCTAAATGGCGGATCGCTCACGTCTTCCATGGGAGCAAGCAGCAAAGGGAAATCGGGAAGAGAAATAGATCCTATCTGAACCAAAACGTAAATTTTTTCTGCAAAAATACGGATAAATAAGCATTTCGGCTGACTCAGGCCAGACTGTAGTAACTTGTTTTTTCCAGATCGTGCATATACAGATGTCCACTCAGCGTCATATCTGTGAGAATGCGATGCGCTTTTCTCTTCGATACATTGATCATTTTGGCCAATTCTTTCACCGTAATTCTATTTTTCTTGTTCAAGTAGCTCAATAAGTTCAGCTGGTTTTTTGTAAAGGCAGGATTTTTCTTTTGGTATAGATTGGTCTCAGCTTTCAAAACATCTTCTACCAATTTGCTCGCTATCAGGCTTTGATCTCCACTTCTGATGTAGGTTTTCCATTCATTTCCCCCATCCCACATTTTATGCGGTTTTTGTTTGCTTTCCGGTACAAGAACTACTAGAATACTTTTGCCTTCCTCCGTTTCTACTTCTTCAAAATTTACTGGCACAGGAGGTTCACAATATTTATTAGCAGCCTGATGAATCATGAATTTTTCTTCTTCCACATTCACCCCAATTA
This sequence comes from Cytophagales bacterium, assembly GCA_038205175.1. Classification (GTDB taxonomy): domain Bacteria; phylum Bacteroidota; class Bacteroidia; order Cytophagales; family Flexibacteraceae; genus JBBRCC01. Next base: position 17,785 of record JBBRCC010000065.1, read on the forward strand.
TAGACTTATCGTCTTGAACGCCAATCAGTATTGTGCCGCCCTGACTGTTTGCCAAGGAGACAATGGCCTTGGCAATCTTCGGAAGATTGGTAATGGTTTTTTTGAACTCAACTGTTGCCGATTCGCCATTTCGAATAAGTTCTTGCAGCGATTCTTCCATTCAAATTAGAAGTTTTCAAACATAAAGAATTACTTGCCAAACGAACAAGCAATCTGATAATTATTTAACATAAATTTAACATGGCTTATTTGAAAATTACCATGGTGGGCACAGGCAACATGGCCACTCAAATGTCTTTGGCATTAGAAGACGCAGGACACCAGGTAAGGGAAATTTACGGTCGTGATATAGAAAAGGCTTCTTTGTTGGCCTCAAATCTGTATGAGGCTTCAGCTACAGATAGCCTTGACTTTAGTGAAAGCGATGTTGACCTGATCATCATTGCTGTTTCAGACGATGCCATCGATCTGATCTCTTTGGAAATCATTATGCCGCCTACCGCTATGCTTGTGCACACATCGGGTTCAAAACCACTTGCAGGCATAGCAAATGCAACGCCAAATTGTGGTGTGTTCTACCCGGTTCAAACATTTACTGTAGGTAGAAAGCCAAATTGGCAAAATATTCCAATTTGCATTCAGGCCAACGACGGCGAGGGGTTAACAATGCTGCAGGAATTGGCTGCAACGCTTACCCCATTGGTTGCAATATTAACTGAAACTCAACGCCAAACAGTTCACCTGGCAGCTGTCTTTGTGAATAATTTTGGAAACCATTTGCTGTTTCTATCAAAGAATCTGCTCGACAATGAAGGTGTAGAATCTGAAATACTTAGACCCTTGGCAGAAGAAACAGTTTTTAAAGGATATACACTTGGGCCTGAAGATGCACAAACAGGGCCGGCTATACGCAGAGATGCAACAACCATTCACAGGCACCTTCAATATCTAAATCCCAATCCGGAATTAAAGCAAATCTATCAAATGCTTTCAGGAAGCATTCAGCGCAATAATTGAGGAGTAATTATTTGACTACATTCCTACAGCCACCACTTCCTCAACGCCTGGAACCATTTGCTTGAGCAAATTTTCGATTCCTGCCTTTAAGGTAAGGGTAGAGGAGGGGCAACCGCTACACGAGCCTCGTAGTTCAACAGAAACAACGCCATTTTCGAACGACCTGAAATTAATAGCACCACCATCAGATTCTACAGCAGGCTTCACATACTCTTCAAGCACTTCCACAATCTTTTTCTCGATTTCGGAAGAAGGTTGAGCATGGGTAGCGTTGGTTTCAAATTGCTTTTTGAATGTTTGGGTGAAAATTTCACCTTCATCTTCAAAATATTGCTTCAGGAAGCCTTTCAGATCAAGCACTACATCGTTCCAGTTGACAGAAGCTGCTTTCGTGATGGTCAAAAAATTGTTCATGATAAACACCCTTTCAATAAAAGGGAACTTAAACAACTCAGCGGCCAAAGGGCTTCCTTGCGTGGTTGAAAAATCAGGAAAGTCGAAATCCTGACCATCCGGGGCTAACATGAAGTTTAGCACGAACTTCATGGAGTTAGGATTTGGATTGGCCTCCGTGTAAATGTGAATGTAGCGTTTTGCAGCAGTTATTGACATAATAATCTTGTAATCTTTTAACTGCCTTTCAGCAGTTCTTGTTTAAAAATCTTCTTCTTCTTCGATCTCTTCTTCTACCTCGTCATCGTCTTCGAAGTCAAGATCGTCAACATCTTCGAATTCACCTTCTTCAGAATCTAAGCCTTCAAGGCCTTCTTCATCGTCGTAAACCAGGTCATCAAAACCTTCTTCGAAGAAATCATCTTCATCTTCTTCTTCCAGTTCCTCATCCCCTTCAAGTTCTGCATCGTCATCTTGAGGTTCATCATCGGGCAAGGCTAGGATTAATTCGTCATCTTTTTCAGTAATAGAGTCAACCATAAAAGCTTTGATTTGCTGCAAAAATAGAATTTTTAGGTTTCTGCTAACGAAGACAATTTATTTTAGTTCAATCTGTGACCGCAATACACGAAATTTCTACCCTTGCACCCTTGGGTAATTTGGAAACTTCTACTGTTTCACGGGCAGGGGGAGATTGTGCGAAGTGTCTGGCATACACCTGATTTACAGCAACAAAGGTGTCCAAATTTGTGAGAAAGATACTGGTCTTGATCACCCTATTCATGCCTACTCCCGCTTTCAATAAAATTGCTTGAATATTTTTTAAAACCAGTTCTGTTTCTTCCTCAATGCTATCTTGATTGAGTAAACCTGATGTCGGATCAAGCGCTATTTGCCCGCTTACAAAGATGAAGTTACCAGAGCATATTGCCTGACTGTAAGGCCCAACAGGTGCCGGAGCCTGATCGGTTTCTATGATTGAAAATTCCATATCCGTTTGTTTTAGGCAAAAATAGAAAACATAAGCTTTTCTGCCACTTATATTAATTTTTCTAGTCAGTCAATCTACATGTTCCTTTTTGAAAACATTGAAAAACATAGCTAGGACTCAAGCTTAAAATTTGCTGAGTAGCTAAATTTTAGTTAAGTATGACTTGCACTTGGGAGCCTGAAATTTAGGATTTCATCAGCTTAGTCATTTGTTCGTTTGTAGGGATTATCGAAGGGGCAAATGATCTCTTTTATGGTGTAGCTGATGGTTATGCATAAAAATCCATATATGTCTTTGTCTTCCCGTAAGCCTCTTTGTAAGCCTGTGATCGGATCAATGTGGCTAACATTGTCCAAATAGTCTGTAAAAAGTTTTCTGGCTCCAAATTCAATCCCTACATTCCAATGATGATCTACTTTTTGTTTGTAGCCAAATCCAAAAGGTATGGCAATCTGCAAAGGATTCACATTTCCTCCGGGTTCAGCAGATTTAGGGCTAAAAAGAAATACTGCAAGGCCTCCAAACAGATATGGCGTTCCGAATATATACTTAGCTTTAGGATCTCTGAAATTGTAGAAATTATATTCGCCCACAACTCCCAGTTCTGTTAGGTTGGTGTTAAATGAATTTGGAGCTATTTGTTTGGTATAAACGTTAGAAGAGTTTATACCATTCACAGCGAGCCTTGACTGAACAACGTTGAGTCGCATGGCGGCAGCCATGCTAAAGTTGTATCTACAAAATGCATTGAAGGCAGGCCTTGATGATAAAACCCCAAACTCAGGCCTTAAATCTCCTTTATATGCAGCTACGCCTAACCCGATTCCCGGTTCCCACCGTTGTGCATGGGAGTTGAAAATCAGAACAATATAAAAAGAAAGAAGGCAAAAAGCCTTCTTAAAGGTTGTTGTCAAGCAAGTGGAATTTGAGCTGATAACGCAGGGTTCAAGTTGAATATTATCTGAACCTCGGTGGTTTTTGCTTAATGTCGTACATGTATGTTACCGTTACACATGTATTGATGAGATAATCACGACGCTTATTGCCTCTGGGTGCACCACCAAATTCATTTCCGAGAATTCGTTGGGCTGCGAAACCATCCCCCTCATTAGAATAATACACTTCTTTTTCTAACGGTTGTCTGCCATCAAGTGTTCTCAATCTTCTTCTCTCACCTGTGGCTGCAGCAAACTCTTCAGCACTTCTGTTAGACATAGAAACAGATAGTGGATTTTTGGCATACATAGCATCATATGCCTCGTTTCTAGGATATTGAGAACTCACATCATCAATATAATCTGTGAATAGGAATCGGTAGCCAATGTTCAGACCAACATCGAGTTTGTCATGAATTCGATATCTTGCACCTATTCCAAAAGGAACTGCCAACTGAACTCGTCGGTAAGCTCTTGGACTACCAGGTAGTGCTGAAAACTGACCTTCGGTTCCCAGCGGCTGAAGCGCCACAAAAGCTTCTTGTTTGCCCGGTTCTACAACAGGTTTTCTTGCTTTTGGATTATGGTGAAAGACTGCCACGCCAATAAAAGCATACGGGTTTAAAAAGTTTCTTCTTAAATAGCCTTTATCTGTTGGGAACAAATCAAATATGCCTGTTACTGCAAATTCTTTGATATCATTTCTGAAAGACAAGCCTCTTATATTTCTGCCCCATGCATCTTCACTTTCGGCAGGATCTGCAGAAGAATCATCGCCTCTGATCCGAAACCAAGATAGTGAACCACTTACCGTAACATAAGGATGAACTCTGTAAGTGACAAAGCCACTAAATGCAGAACGAGTAAGTTGCAGGTCTGAACTTCCTCGACGGTATCTTGGTGCCAGATCTCCAAAGTAGTTTGAAGCACCAACTGAGGCTCCAAACATCACATATCTTCTGGATTTAGAAAAGTCAGTTTTAACTGTGAATTGACTAATCTGACGATTTTTTGATTTCATTTCAGCCCTCTTGGCTCTTTTCCCTGCATCGCCGAAAACCCGGTCAATAATGGTTTTCTTTTGCTGCTTAGTGGTTTTAGACCCACCTCCTTTGCCAGGTTTGCCAGGCTTTCTTCCCTGGCCATGTGCCACCACAGTAACCAAGGTAAGTATTAAAATAACGATATAATTTAGTATTGGCTTTCTCATAACCTCTTTCTTCAATTTGCAAATTTAGCATTAATATGTTTGAAGTAATAGAAGTAACAAAAAAAGAACAAAAAATCAGTTTCTTAGGTCACGTCCCCAATACAATTTTTGCCTGATTGTTTCGAAAAAATCGAAAGCTTTAAATCGAACCAATTGTGCCTTAAAGCCTGCTTTTTCGACCTCAAACTCTTCGTGAGCATCCACTTGCCTGGAACGGGAATCCAACGATGCCATCACATCTGGTGTGCGACTTTCGACAGTTAAATGAATTCGTGCCGTGTCGGGTACCACCAAAGGGCGCACATTGAGGTTGTGCGGACTGATAGGTGTAATTATAAAACTTTGTGTGTCAGGCGTAACGAGTGGGCCGCCACTGCTCAATGAATAGCCTGTAGAGCCAGTAGGTGTAGAAATAATTAAACCGTCGGCCCAATAGCTATTAAGGAAAGATCCATTGATGTAAGCTTTCACAAGAATCATGGTTGCAGCATCCTTTTTGGTTATGGTAAATTCATTGAGGCCGATATCAAATTGGTCGAAAAGTTGTGATTTAGATTTAGTTTTAACCGTGACAAGCGACCTTTCTTCTATAATAAATTCATTGTTAAGGATTTTCTTGATGGCCTCGCCGGCTTGTTCGAAACCCACGCCCGATAAAAACCCAAGTCGGCCTGTGTTGATTCCAAGAATGGGAATTTTTTTATCAGCCACCAATGCAACACTCTCCAGAAAGGTGCCGTCGCCTCCAATGCTCAGAAATAAATCAGCTTTTTGCAAATCCTGGGAGTCTGCAAAAGCGTGGTTTGGTTTAGGGTCATATTCTTTACTTTTTAAAAAAGAATAAAAATCAGTTGAAATCTGCAAATGAGAAACTACATGCTTCAGCTGATTGAGCACGTCCCATGCACAAGAATATGAATTTTCAGAAGAAGGGCGTCCGTTTACTGCAACCCGCATGCCTTACATATTGATGATTTTGAGCAGCAAATTGAGCCTGTCAATGTCGGTGTTGTAAAAATTGGTCTGATGAAATACTTGTACAACTTCATAGCTGAATCTTTCAAAAGTAGCTACAATTCTGCTCAAATCAGTTTGATTGATTTTCAAAGTCACCAACAATCTGTTTGGCTCTTCGGGCATGGTGTCGGCCAGGACTGCAAGAATTTTTGCATCATTTCCTTCTACTAATCTGGCAATTTCTGCCAATGAATATTGCTTTTCGAACATGGAAAGTACCATTACAGCACCGCCAAATTCTACAAAGTAACTTTGACCCATGTGTTGGCCAATGTCGATAATCCAGGAGGAGCCTATATAGAGACCATCTTCGTCAAGCACAGCGACAACCGTGCTTTTGTTGACAGCACACTTTTTGAGAATTTCGAAATAATGATCTGATTCTGAAACATTTACCTGTAAAAAATCGTGCTGAAATTGACTGATAAGTGCTTTTGGTTTCGCTTCGAAAATGGCTGTTTCGGGCAGAAGACCTAAAAATTTATCTCCATCTGTGACAGGCAAAAAGCTGATATTCAGGGCGTCAACAATCTCTTGAGCAGTTTTCACTGCATCGGTCAACCGAAGTTTTGGTATAGAATTGTTGATGAAGTCCCTGGCTGTAAACATCTGAATTAGGTTGTTTTTAAAAAGTTGAGCAGTATTTTATTAAACTTTTCTTTGTGCTCCATCATAGGCGCATGACAACATTTGTCTACAAATCGTAGCTGACTGTTTGGTATTAGCCTGTTGAATTCATGCCCTACATGTGCAGGAGTTATGGTGTCGTTCAAACCCCATACCAAAAGCGTTGGAGCTATAATACTAGGTATGTCTTTGGCCATGTTATGCCGCTGAGCAGACCGGGCAATGGCTACAATTCGCATACATTTTGGTATGCTTTTCGTCGTTTCAAATACTTCTTCAACAAGTTCTTGAGAAGCACTTTTGGGATCATAAAAGGTGTACTCAACTCTTTCTTTAATATATTCGTAAGATCCTCTTTTTGGAAAAGATCCACCCAAGCTATTTTCAAACAAACCTGAGGAACCTGTGAGCACAAGCCTTTTCACTTTGTCTTTGTGTTTAAGGGTATAAACCAGTCCCACATGCCCTCCCAACGAGTTGCCAAGCAAGTTGAGATTGTCGAGTTGGAGCTTTTCGATAAAATTTTCTACGTATTCGACCAATCCATCTATGCCTGCGTTTGTGAGAGGCATATCATAAATAGGCAACATTGGGATAATGGTTCTGTATTTTGTTGAAAAGACGTTGATTACAGAATCCCAATTGCTGAGCGCACCGAACAGACCGTGAAGCATCAGAATTACTTCACCTGAACCTTCGTCGATGTAATTGAATTCCCCCGATTTTTGAATGGTATATGGCATGGTAAATAATCTACGGTTAAGACCAGAAAATGGATGTTTTGGTTGCTAAAGACGAGAATAATTTTTCACTTGCAAGTGAGTGTGGATAAAATTTCATGTTTAAAGCTGTATACATTTCGCAACCCAATTGGAAACCAGTTGCTGACCAAATGCTGTGAGATGCGCTTCTGGATGGTACTGAATGCCCCAAACAGGTAGCGATTTGTGCTTGATGGCCATGCATTCTTCGTTGTTTGTTTGCTGAACAAGCTGCAAGTCTTCGGGTAAATTTTCGAGCAAAAGTGAATGATATCTTGTAACATGATAGCTCGC
>JBBRCC010000066.1:0-24979 GCA_038205175.1 Cytophagales bacterium
CATATCTTTTCACAAGCCTTCGTCTTCAAAATGACCAGGGAATATGAATCCTCCAGAACACTCTTAATTTTCTGAATGGAGCTAAATATCTGATTTCTTGTGTATAATTTAAGATATTTTGTCAGGCCTTATCTTCCTGATGTCCTTCTTTGCTTGAATTGGTAAAAACTCCGTTTGTCAAGTCGTGCAACTCCAATCCGATTGTCCGCCATTCCGTAGAGTAGTTGTTAAAGCGGTTTGATACGTTTGGATAAGTCTTTCTTTCTATTCCAGTGAAAAAACCACATTTGCGACGGTTCCATAGGTTTCATAATTTTTTCTGGTCGAAGCAGTTTCATACAGCTCATTTTAGAATAGTTGGTTCGTAGGTGCTTTCCATACAAGCAATCAAAGTTTCAATTACCCGTTTTGATTCATGAGGTTCCCGTACCTCTATTGATAAAATACCAACTTCTTTGGCCGGATAATCATTCCCACCAGGGAATAAGGCATCACCTATAAAAACCATATCGTGGCTTTTTCACTTTGTCAATGGCCTGCTCAACCTGTTCATCATCTCCCAGATAATAGTGCCTGTCAGGTTGAAGTTTATCATTCAAATCATAAACAAGTGGGATTCCCCGTAGGGATGTTTATTTCTCCAATTTCACTTTTAGAAACATTGTCAAGATGTTTAATCAGGGCACGGAGGCTGTTTCCATGGCCTGCTATAAGAACTGTTTTTCCCATTTGAAGTGCTGGCGCTATGTGTTCATACCAACAGGGAAGAAACCGCTCTAACGTATCTTTCAAGCTTTCTGTAGATGGGAGCTGTTCAGGAAAAAGGTGTTTATAGTGCAAATCATGAGACGGATGCCGCAAGTCTTCCACCTCGAGAGATGGAGGACGGATTTCGTAACTGCGCCTCCATAGGTTCACTTGTTTTTTTCCATATAGTCTCGTTTTTCAGCTTTATTTAAGTCTTGCCGGGCACCATAATGCTGTTCATTTAACCTCCAATCTTTATGCACTGAAATCCACATAAGTTCCATCTGGTCGAGCAAAATCCAAAGGCAGCGAATGGCCCGCTTCAAGACAGATGTGAATGCAATATCAAATACAAAACCTTGATCCTTTAAAACCAGTGCTGATTTCAACACTTCTTCTTTGCCAAGATTGGACAAATCGGTATCTGTCCAACCGCTAAAGAGGTTTTGCTTATTCCACTCACTTTCCCCGTGTCGCAACAAGACCAACTTGCCGGAATTTGAACTTGATTTTTCCTTCATTTTGGTTCCTCCCTATTCTCAGGTTTTGCCAACTTTGAAAGCATGCATTTGAAACGTTTTTTATCTTGAAACGACATTTAAAAATGTCTGGACGAAATCCAATTCCAAGGCATATTCAGTAATATGCTTTAGTCATTGCTGAACAAAACGCCAACTATTTTTACGAAAATTGTTGTCCGCTCAGGCATCCTATTGTTTCATTTTAAGTAATCTCAGAAGCGCGTTTGTTATTTAGACTCCAGGATTTTTAGCCCGAAAGTCTAACTTACTATGTTGATATTCTCAATGGTAAAGTTGAGTTGTTTCGTCTGTTTAAGCCTTACACAATTTTTGGATGTCTTGCTTAAATCGCTGATAAGGGTTGAACGCTTGCTTTGTCTCCTCACACTTTTGTACCAACATAAATATCATAATCCTGCTCAATTTCTGGATTTTCAAAGAAATGATGTGTCCGGAAACCAGGGAGCAAAGCAGGCTCTTTTTAAAGATTAGCGTGTTGGGCTTGCAAATGTGCAAGACCAGGATGTTGGCTAACCAAGTTGCCAGTATTGAACAATGCATTGGTCTTCATCTTTGCTAGTTGCAAGAATGAGACAATCAAACTTTTCTTCAAAAAGTTGTATGGGCAACGAAGATACTTTAGTAAGATTTTCAAAAGATAAAGCTCATTTTACGTTCCAATGGAGAAGTCAAATACTACTTTTGAACCATCTGAAGCAATAGCAAGTATTTGAATCAACCCACTTTGAGCCGATAGCAAAGCCAAATCAATATCTTTCGGGTTGTTGATTGGGTTGCCGTTGATAAAAACGATAATAGTACCTGAGGGAATGCCGGCCTGGTCAAAAAAACCATTCCTACTCACTTTAGTTACCAAAACACCAGCACTTAGATTAAAGTACTGTTTGATATCAGCAGTGAGCGGGGCGAAAGTGGCTCCAAGTCTGCCGTATATTTCATGCAGTGCTTTCTCACTTTTAGCTTGAGTTTTTTCGGCCATTGCCGCCGCTTCACTGCGAAGAGTAGCAGATACTGTTGCCGTATCGCCTTTGCGTTGGTAGGTTAGTTTGATAACGTCTCCAGGTTTGTGTCTGGCTATCCTTTCAGAAAACTCGGTTGATGAGTTGAGCACAATGCCATCTAAACTTTGAATAATGTCACCCTCTTTGAGACCAGCCGCAGCAGCGGCACTTTCATTTTGCACACCCGTTATGTACACGCCTTTTACCGATGCCGGATTGAGGCCAAGTTGGATCAAGTATTGGTCTTCTGCAGCTGGCGACGGAAAGGAAACACCCAGCACACCTCTCTTAACCACTCCAAAGTTTTTTAAATCATCTAAAATCTTTTTTGCCAGATTTCCAGGTATGGCAAAAGCATAGCCTGCATAACTGCCAGTTTTCGAAGCAATGGCTGAATTAATGCCTATCAATTCTCCCTCAGTGTTCACAAGTGCACCTCCGCTATTGCCAGGGTTGATGGCAGCATCGGTTTGAATAAATGATTCGACAGCCATATTGCCTTCAGGTGCTGCATTATTTCGTGCATTATTTCGGCCTGGCCGGTTTATGATCCCAATGCTCCTGGCTTTGGCACTTACAATACCTGCAGTTACGGTTGTGTTAAGCGACAGAGGAAAACCTATAGCAAGGACCCATTCGCCGATTTGTACATTATCAGAGTTTCCAAATATAACAACAGGAAGATTGCGGCCATCGACTTTCAAAAGCGCCAGATCAGTATTTGGATCACGGCCAATCAACTTTGCGGGAAAGGTTCGTTTGTCAGGAAGTATAATGTCGATAGCGGTTGCGTTTTCAACCACATGATTATTTGTGGCTATAAATCCGTCGGGGCTAATAATAACTCCTGACCCAGATGCGCCATGATCAGCAGAGCCATTGAAACGAATTTTAATATGGACTACTGCTGGCATCACCTTCTTGGCTGCTGTCACAAAATTTACATTACCATTTGAACTAATTATGGCAGCGGAATTTTCCGTTGGTACTGTAAGATCGTCTTCCGTGCTGCCACCATTTTTTGCCGCTTGATTGTTGGTACAACTAATGGCTAAACCTTGTAGTACTATAAATAAAACCGAAAATAGTGAGGCAAGAGACTTTTTCATATTCGACAGCATTTTTTTAATGAGAAAGGTTGCTAATGAGAAATAAACTGCCCGTAATAGTCTTTAAGATTGACCTCATACTCTTTGTTTGGCTGTTTTGAAGCATCGTATTCCGGGCTGTTTTTAACCCGCTCAACCGAGGCGTTGACAGTGACTTCGGACGTTGCCCAATTTATCTCTTGGATCAAATCAGGCGAAATAGTTACCTTCTTGCCGGGAAACCAGTTTCCGGTGTCAACCACCATGTATAGTATTGTCCAATTGCTGTCATCTACAATAAAATCCTCCACATCGCCAATTATATCATCTATAGCATTAATAGTATAGCCTTGCACGCTATTGGCACTTCGCAGGTGAGGGTTGGAATCTGGTTCAGCGTCTGGGGTATTTTTACTCTCCTTTGCTGCATCTTCTATAGGCAAGTATGACATGGGCATCATCATTCCGGCAGGGCCCATTCCCCCGGGCCACATGCCACCGCCCCACATGCCACCGCCCCAGTAATTTGTCCACGGATAATATGCATACAGTTTCACCTCATGCTGCCTGGAGACAGGCTGGTGGGTATCTATTTCGGGGCTTTTTTCAATTTGCTCTTTTGTGAGGTTGACAGGGAATGTTTCATTTTCCCAATCACACTCTAAAAGCGCCTCCGGTGAAATAAGCACCTGACGATTTAAAAGCCAATTTCCCGTTTCTACAACAAGATAGCGTATCGTCCAGGTTAAATCGTCAAAATAAAAATCCTTTACTTTTCCTATCTCGCCGTCCGTGGCACCCATTGTAAAACCTATTAGATTTCTGATTGTTCGCTTCATATTTTTGAAATTTTAAATTTCGGAGCCCGACCGAGGCGTTCTAAATTCTTTGCGACTATAAAACTGCTTGTCCGAGTCGCTTTCTACATCAAATTGATTACCAGGCGAATAGTGAGGCAAAACCATTAGCTCATAAGACCTCTCTATGTCAACTCCTTTCTTAAATCTTTTAGTTTTTGCAAACGTGGTATAATCTATCTGGTCGGTATGCACTTTCTTATTGTCCTCATCAAGGGTTACCATGCCTATGGGAATAATAAGGTGGCTATCTCCATCCACATTTAAAAATTCATGCACACCCTGGTTCGCAGGAACTGCATAGGTTTCGTGACCGGCTTCAATCAGAGATTTTAAAACCTCAACATCAAGATATACAACCTGTTCTGCCTGTTTACTTACAAGTAATCCATCCACTATGCCTATCATTCTTTGGTCTGCATCCATCACTTCCCAATCTCTCACATCTGCATAGTTATCAGCTACTTTATAGTCTGATAGTTCGTGCAAATAATATAGGTTTTTGATTTTATCTGTCATGATTTAAAATTTAGGAGTGTTATCAATTCATTTTAGTAAGCAGGTCTGCAGCCTTCCTGAAAAAAGACTTAACTGCATCCCGCTGGTCGAGGGTTAATATTTCGGGATTGATTGCCTCAGCGGCACTTTTGACATCAGTAGCCTCAGTGCTCAAGCCGGGATATTTTTCTTGCTGCATATTTTGCAATGATGTACTCAAAACGTCGGCAGCCTTCCTGATTTTATCAGCATGTTCTGTCGACATTGGGTCTTTGGTAATTTCGTCTGCATACTGTTTTGCTTTTTCTATGTCAACTTTTACATCGTATCCAGCTTCAGCAGCCATTGCATCTACGCCTTCAGTCAGCTTGTTTAGAGCCTCACTTGTATATGCATGGTCCAGACTCATTGTGTTGGTGTCAGAACTAATAAACATTACATATTCGGCAACTATGGCGTTATTTTCACGCTTGTCTGTCAGTGATGTTTTTGTAGGATCAGCTTTGTCTTCTCCATTGAAAAAAAACCAGGCACCAGTAATTATGCCGAGCAACAATAACAACCAGGGCCAAAATGGCTTTTTCTTTTCGATTTTAATTTCTGTCATAAAAGTTGTTTTAGAATTTGATACATTGTTTTGATGCTTAATTTACTTTTCACCTTTAAATCTCACTTTAGACAATTCTTTCAATTATTTTCCTACAGAATGTTTGTAGAGTTTTTTGTTTTTCCTTTTTAATGGTCAGGATTTAAATAAAAAAAACAAGATCCGCTACATGTTAGTCCAAAACATTGCTAAGGAAAGCAAAGAGTAAAGTAAGCTTTAATCTTTTCATGTTTTACCTCTTCATCAGAAGTGAAAGTATTGATTTTTTGAGGCTACTATGAATATACGAAAGTAGTGTGGTGTATGTCTTGATTTCTTACACAATCCGTGAAATATGTTACATTAATCGCTCTTTATTGTTTAAGGAGCAGTAAATTTGTTACACTATTTTATCGGTAATCATCGTAGGTTGTCATATCTGCTGAAATTATTTTGAACCTTACATTTGCATTAAAGTGGTGATCTGAAATTACAACAATGATAATTGCTTCACTTAATCCCAAGATATATTTTGCGCTTTTCCTGGCCTTTTGAATAAAGAAATTGAGAATATACAAAACTGCTGGTGAGCGCAATGTAATATGCTGAAAAGCTCCTTAAGCCTAACATTAGGAGAGAAGAGAATGTAGGTTTTTGAGGAAATTAACCCTGGCTGAGTCAGTCGTTTTTTTTCAGTAGATCTGGACTTGGGACAAACAAAGACTAACTCAGTTTTATGGAACTGTATCAGTGGCTGAAACCCAAAAGGAAATTTTGGAGGCCTTGATTTTTCAGCCTGGGCTGGTAGGCAATTTAAAGGTTTGATCCTTTCTAATGCCTGCGAATGCATTGGATGCATTCTTTGCTATTTTCAATCTGCCCATATCTCAGAATCCCTCCTAATCCACAACCTTAAACACCCGCTTAAAAACCTGAATTAAAATTACCGGTGCAAAGCTAGTAGCAGTAATAATCAACCAGATGTTGCCACTCAGCATTTTAACACCAATGTAAGTGTTGAGCGGATGCACAAAATAGAACACCGCCATGATAGCCAAACACAGCAGCAAAGCTCCCCACACAAATGTATTTCGAGTTACCTCATTGTTTACGAAAGAGATTTTGCGGGAGGATAAATTGAGCACATGCCACAATTGCGATAAAGCCAGGCTAAAGAAGGTGATGTTGTTGCAAGTTTGTGCGTCGTATTTTAAGTACTGGCTGCAATACCATGTTACCAACATAATGGGCAAAGCCAACAATACCGCATACGCATTGATGGTAAACCAATCTCGCTTCAACACAATGGGCTCCTGAGGATTACGTGGAGGGATTTGCATGATCAGTTTATTGCCTTTGCCTAGCCCGAGGGCAAGAGCCGGAAAAATATCGGTCACCAAATTGAGGAAGAGTATTTGCAAAGGCAGTATCGAAAACTGGAAGTTTAGCAATCCATAAAAAAACACTATAAATATTTCACTTAGGTTACAAGAGAGCAGGTACATCAAAAAGTTCTTGATGTTTTTGAAAATTACCCTGCCCTGCATTATGGCTGCCACGATGGATGAAAACGAGTCATCCTTTAAAATCATGTCTGCCGTTTCTTTTGCCACCTGTGTTCCCCGAATGCCCATGGCAATGCCAATATCTGCTTTTTTCAGTGCTGGAGCATCGTTTATTCCGTCGCCCGTCATGGCCACGATATCTCCTCGTTTTTGATATAGGCTTACCATGTCTAACTTTTGCTTTGGGGTAACCCTTGCAAAAATCGTGGCTTCAAATAGCTTTTTGTCGGGCAATTCAGTTTCTAAATCTGTGCTATTAATTACCACATTTTCGGTTTCCGATAAACCAATTTTTTCAGCAATATGAAGTGCCGTTGCCGGATGGTCGCCTGTTATCATAATTACCTTAATGCCTGCATCCCTGCACGATTGCAATGCACCTACTACTTCCATTCGGGGTGGATCTATAAACCCAATTAATCCTGCTAAGGTTAAATCTGATAAAAAATCATCCTTTGGAATTTTGGCCGCTTCCTTATAAGCGAATGCCAATACTTTTAAGCCCTTTGACTGAATGTGCTCTGCTTTTTGGAGAAATATTTTTTTATCTCCGTCTTTCAAAGGACTTATTTGATCACCTTCATAAAACGACGTGCATTTCACTATCAGTTCATCTACAGCACCTTTCGCCGCCACAAAGTTGCCGCCATCCTTTGACGTATGCACAGTGCCCATCACTTTTGTTTCAGAATCAAAGGGGTCTTCTGCTATTCGGGGAAAATCCTTATTGATGTCTGCGGCATTTGCTTTGCTGACATGTACAAGTTGCAACAGGGCAATTTCAATGGGGTCACCCAGCTGTTTTTTCTTACTTTTTTCTTCTTTGGTTACAGCGTTGTTGCATAGCGTGGAGATGATCAACAACTTTTCATAGGCAGCTTTATTTTTTGAAACAGAGGCGCTAATGTCCTCCCCACTTTTATTTATTGCTACCTCTTGATCAAAAAATACGAGGCTGTTTACATCAATTTTATTTTCAGTGAGTGTGCCTGTTTTATCTGTAAATATGGTGTTGATACCACCAAGGGTTTCCACTGAGGCAAGTCTTTTAATCAGTACCTTCTTTTTGGCCAGGCTCAACATGCCATAGGTGAGGGCAATAATGCTTACCACCGGTAGTCCCTCTGGAATGGCAGCCACAGCCAGGGCCAAAGCTGTTTCTACAATGATGTAAACCTCTTTGCCTTGCAGCAATCCTGTAACAATAAATATGCTGGCGAAAGCAGCTGTAATCACCATTAATATTTTTGTGAGGCCCTGAAGCTTCTTTTCTAGTGGAGTTTTATCCTGCTTTGCGGTTTCCACCATATTGGTGATTTTGCCCAATTCTGTATGAAGCCCTGTACCGGTTACGATGGCTTTGGCATTGCCTTTTACAACAGATGTTCCTTTGAATATTAAATTGATTTTGTCGGCCATGGAAACATCCTTTTCTATGACCTCAATATTTTTTTCAACGGGCAATGATTCCCCGGTAAGCGCTGATTCATCAATTTGCAGTTGATTTACTTCTATTATTCTTGCATCAGCCAAAACCATATCTCCAGCTTCTAACACCAACACATCTCCGGGCACAATTCTTTCAGACGGAATTTCCTTGAGGGCGTTGTTTCTCCAAACTTTTGAAACGCTGATGTCCATTTCCTTGAGTGCTTTCATAGAATTGCGGGCTTGCAATTCCATAATAAAACCCAGGGCTGCGGTAATAAAAATGACAGCGATGATGGCAAATCCTTCTATCCAATCCTGATAGAAAAATGAAAAGCCAGCCGCCACAACCAGCAATGCTATGATTGGGCTTTTAAATTGCTCATACAAAATGAGCCATATACTTTTTTGCTTTTGCGTTGCGTAGCTGTTTAATCCATACTCAGCTATCCTTTCACCGATACTGCTTTCCTCTAAGCCTGTTTCTATTTGTACATCCAGCCGTTTGCCGATCTCTTCAATAGTTGCTGAATAAGCGTTTTCGATTGGGTATTGCTTATCTTTTGCTGTGACCATAGTTTGGTTTGTCTAAATTACTTGCCTGGGCTTCCTTTTTAAAATTGCTCAGGGATATCATACTCAATCGTTTTTAGATTAAATTTTGCATAACTGAAATCCCCCTCTTTTAATCTCCAAAACACTTCTGCCTGGGTTGGGATGATGACACCATTTTTCTCTTCATAACTCTCAGGCTTGATGATCCAAGTTTCCAATCGCTTTTCATCCATGTATCGCTTGGTTTCCATTTGTACAATCTCACCCTTTGGATTAAAGGTTATGATATAGAAAAGTGATAGATCCAAATAGTTGAAAGTTAGTTTTGCTGAGCTATCATTAATGGCTGTCCACTGCAAATTTTCAGACGGCAGAAGATTGGTGGGAAACCAAACACTTTCTGAAAGCCAACGAAGGAGTTCGCCTTGGTTGTATTTTTCGCCTTTTACATCCACTACATTGATGAGAGAAAAAAGCGTTGCCGTAAGCCCTCCTTTGTCTGAAATGTACATATCCCGGGCTACAAACATCGAGGTAGTCCCTTTCCAGATAAAACCAGGTTTTTGGGTGGTGAAATATTGCTCCCCTGTTATATCAACCCAATCTTTATCGAACCCAGTTTTGAATTGTCCATCATGCTTTAGCCTCATATAACTAATGTAAGGCTGGCCTTCCTTTAAAACGTGTTTAAAATAGCCTTGAACAGGTTCTGGTAAACTTTCAAGTTGGCTGTAGCTGAATTTTTGATTCGATATGCTTTTTGATTGAGAGAATAATGCTTCCACTTGCCTCTTAAATTGGACAGTTAAATTCAGCTTTCCGGCAAAAAAGATGATTGCAAAAACGGCAGTGGCACTTAAAATGTAAATCACAATTTTGTAGTATTTATTCACTGGTTCCCGGTTTGGGTAATAGAAATTTCAATTCATTTATCATTTAGCCTTTTTCATCCTGGTAATCGTGTTGGAAATTGGTCTATCATCACCTAGAAGGACGCCCCATTTTTTGAATTCCTCCGTATGGTCAAATATGGTTTTAAAAACTGCCATCAATGGCAACGATAAAAACATACCTGGAATGCCAGCTAAGGATCCGCCAACAAAGACTCCAAAAAGACTTACCAGTGCATTAATTCTTATTTTGGACCCAACAATAAACGGCATTAAAATATTATTGTCTAAAAACTGCACGGCCGAAATGGTTAATAATACAGTGAATACAGAGCCTAAATCAGGAGTGGAGCTCAGGGTGAGCAATACCCCAATAATGTTGCCAACAAGTGCCCCCACATAAGGTATCAGATTAAGTACTGCGAAAATGATGGCAATAAGGAAAGCGTATTTTATGCCAAAAAGCAACAAAGCGCCCCCCAGTAAAATTGTCATGTAACTAAACTGAATCAATAGGCCAATGATGTAGCTTTGAATTACTGATTCTATGCTTTTCAAAGTTTGGCCTACTTGTTTGCTTTCATCTTGAGGAAACCACAACAACAAAAAATCTCTTAATACATTTTTGTAAAACAGGATAAGAAAAGTGTAGATAGGAAACAACCCAAAGAATATTAATACGGTGCTAGCCGAACCTGCAGCATTATTAAGAATATCTCCGGCAGAATCGAGAAACTTACTGGCTTGATCGTTGATTATTTCAGTTTGTCTGACAGTAGAAATGTTTGTTTGACGGCTAAACCAAGTGCTGACTGCATTGATGTGATTGATGACATTTTGCTTGATAGTGGAAAAATTGTTGATGAGTGGTTGTAGCTGCCAGGTAATAATAAATATGATCAGCGAAAGTAGGACTATCAATAGCAGTATGGTGAGAAAAATCGAAATAGCGTTGGGCACTTTTTTGCGAACCAAAAAACGATAAACGGGCAACAATGCGATGGATGCAACTAATGCCATGAGCATTGGCATGAGTATGTTCTGCAAATAAATAATTGCCACAGCAAGCAAAACAAGCCCCAGTAGTTCTATGGAACGTTTTACAGTAAAAGGTAGTTGTTGTATCATTTTTTTAAATTATTTCTAACTTGTGGCAATAAAGCATCAAACAAAATAAGCAATGCCAAAGCAGTGTAAAAAGCATGCAACCAATGAACCGATAAAATCATCTGCATCTCGGTTTGTATCCAAATGATGAGGGCAAAGGCTATGTAGATAGCAAAGGTCCAAGCCCAATGCATATCTGTAAAGAAATTAAACTTTTCGAAAAAGCTCGAATCTGTCTTTTTTAATAAGGGCTGTATGAGCAGGAGAGGAGCTACGCCTAACACCGAAAACAAAATAACGGCAGGAACAAGAAAATCAGTAAAAGGCGTTTTCTCGAGCATGGCCAAAGGCAGTCCTCCTATTAATTTTCCGGACGGAGAGAGTATTAAAGCACCGCCACCACCTGGTGCTCCTAAACCTGTAAGTACCATCAAAGCAATTAGAATGATTTGAGCGATGTTCCTATTCACGATTAGTTTTCTTTTCCCAGCTCTTCCATTTTCAGAAGTATTTTACTTCTAAAATCTTGCGTAGAGTTCCTGATTGGCCCTACATAAGTTAATTTTACTGGTTTAATCCCACAGAATTCTAAAGTAGACTTTTTGAGTTGATTCACACTTGGTCGTCCATACATGAACCAATAATACCAACCTGGCTGATCAAGGGTAGTTATGATATGTGCTGTTTTTCCTTTTAAAAGTTTGTCCCACCAAACAGAATTCTCACGATACCGAAATGCAAAACCCGGCAAAAAAACCCTGTCTATAAAACCTTTAGTGATAGCGGGCAATCCACCCCACCAAACCGGATGTATCCAAACCAGATGGTTTGCCCATTTTATTTTTTCCCGTGCTTCTAATAAGTCCGGTTCTAACTCTGAAATTTTTTGATATCCAAATGCAAGATTGGGATTGAATTGAAGGTCCCTGATAATTAATTCCTTTGTTTCTGAGTCTGTGCCCTTAGAGCCTTTAGAATAAGCCATTCTGATTGCACTATTAAAACTGTCTTTGTTGGTATGTCCGTCAATGATTAGAATTTTGGTCATAATTTGTTCATGTTAACAACAAAGGTAGACTTAACCAATAGTATGATGTGTTACATAATAAAGTCAATAAGTTGCATCTTCCACATTCACTTATTGTTTCTTTTGCATTGACTGTTTAAGGTGCAGTCAATGCAAATTATTTGCCTGGTGAGACAGTTGCGTAAAAGCATGCGCATACATCGTTTAATAATACCTGAAAAGTTCTGGGCTCAATTGAGGTAAAACATTTTCATAGCTTGCCTTTTTAGGCCTTTTGACTGTCAAAATACTGACCAATAAAGCTGTTGTTATATCAATACTCAACTCAGGATCTTGCATTTCATCTGGTCTTTCCGAGGCTACTTTTGCCAATCAAAGTTTAAAGGGCTCTGCTTTTGGTGAAGGGATAGACTGAATAAGGCGAAATAATTGCCCGGTATCAGCTTTATCAGTCATTCGAATTTTACCGTCGACGGCAAGCATTTTCAAACCGTGACAATTCGTCACGGTTTCATTTCCCTCTACATTAAGACTTTCCTTCAATTTTCTCAAATAAGCATTTAAGTCAATATTTTCGGTAAGAATGGAAATTACGTCCACAATAAAGATATACCATTTCTCTTTTTTCGGATTCCCAAAGCCACGAACTTGCTTTTTTTCAAATAAGTTGATGGCAGTTTCTTTTATCATTTGGTTTTACTTTGTGTTGTAATCTATTATGGCTATGATTTTGTCAAAAAATTTCATTTTTATAGATTAATTTGATATTAACACTGTCCTCATTGCATGACGCACAACTTATAAATAAACTCAACCTTCTTTCTGATTAACTCCCTTCTTCACTGCCACATCCTAAAAACCATACTTATACATTTTTCATGAAACCTTCAATTGTTTTACTCAGGATTTCAATAAATTTTAAATTGAAGTTGTTCGCCAGTCAAAAGTAATACTGAATGTATATACTAAAAAGTGCTTGGAAAGAAATTCAATAAGCACTGTTTGTTCTACTTCGCAGCCACATAGTATCAGCGCAAAACCGTTCGGGCTTTTTCTATTCCAATCGGTGTGGCTTCTATCGACCTTTTTGAGCCTTCTCTTTTTTTGGACTTAGTTTGAGCATGCCATGAAAAGAAATTTACTTCATTTCCACATTCTCCCTTTTACATTTGCCCATTCATCCACCTGCCAATGAAGACCATAAAAGGCCCTGCTATATTTCTTGCTCAGTTTATGGGCGACAAAGCACCGTTCAACAACCTGGAAAACGTGTGCAAATACATGGCCTCTTTGGGCTACAAAGGCGTGCAGATCCCAACCTGGGACACCCGCTGTGTAGACTTGGTGTTGCTGGCCCAAAGCAAAGACTATGCAGATGAAATAAAGGGCAAAGTGAAGGCCAGTGGTTTGGAGATTACCGAACTTTCGACCCATTTGCAGGGACAATTGGTAGCTGTGCATCCTGCCTACCACACTTTGTTCAATGCTTTTGCCCCACCAAAGTTGCACAAAGACCCAAAAGCCAAATCAGAGTGGGCGGTGCAGCAACTCAAATATGCAGCCGAAGCCAGCAAAAATCTCGGGCTGAAAGTACATGTTACTTTTTCGGGGGCTTTGCTTTGGCCCATGGTTTATCCTTGGCCGCAGCGCCCTGCCGGTTTAGTGGACATGGGTTTTAAAGAATTGGCCAGTCGTTGGTTGCCGATTCTGGATTACTTCGACAAACATGATGTTGATTTGTGCTATGAACTTCATCCCGGAGAGGATTTGCACGATGGCGTTACTTTTGAGCGTTTTCTGGAAGCAACAGGTCAGCACAAAAGGGCAAACATTCTCTACGATTCTAGCCACTTTGTGCTTCAATGCCTCGACTATTTGGAGTTCATCGATATCTACCATCCTTACATCAAAATGTTTCATGTGAAAGATGCTGAATTCAATCCCAACGGACGTTCAGGTGTGTATGGAGGCTATCAAGATTGGGTAGATCGTCCGGGAAGATTCAGGAGTTTGGGCGACGGGCAAACAGATTTCAAGCAAATTTTTTCCAAACTCACCCAATACAATTTCGATGGTTGGGCTGTGGTGGAGTGGGAGTGCGCCATGAAACACCCGGAAGATGGAGCCAAAGAAGGCGCTAAGTTTGTGGCAGAACACATCATCAGGGTAACCGAAAAAGCATTCGATGACTTTGCCGGCACCGCCGCCGACGAACAGCTAAACCGACAGGTTTTAGGCATTTAAACGACATAATTTTAATACAACACCAACATGAAAAACGTACTTATTCTTGTCTTTGCATTGTTCATTTCCAGCTTGAGCTGGGCGCAAAAAGCAAAGGACAACCATCTGACAAAAGCTGAAAAGAAGGAAGGTTATATGCTATTGTTCAACGGCAAAGACCTGAAAGGCTGGAGAAATTTCAACAAACAAACCACCAATCCACAGTGGGTGGTAAGCGACAATGCCATTCACCTCGGCGACAAAAAAGGTGGCGACATTGTATTCGATCAGGATTTTAAAAACTTTGAACTTTTGATTGACTGGAAAATAGCCGAAGCCGGCAATAGCGGCATATTTTACAAAGTGGTAGAAGGCGAAGATGTGAAAGCCATTTGGCATGCAGCACCTGAAATGCAGGTACTTGACAATGCCAAACATTCGGACAACAAAATCATAACGCACACAGCAGGGTCTCTTTATGATTTTATAGCCCCGCCCAAAGATGTGACCCGTCCGGTAGGCGAATACAACCAGGCCAAACTAGTGGTGAACAAAGGAAAAGTGGAGCATTGGCTCAATGGAGAAAAGTTGCTCGAAGTAAACATCAACTCTCCTGAATGGGCCAGCTTATTTGAGAAGAGCAAATTTAGCAAGTTCCCTCAGTTTGCACAGGCAAAATCCGGAAAAATAGCCCTTCAGGATCATAATGATAAGGTTTGGTTCAAAAACATCAAAGTGAAACCTTTGAACTAACAACCTGTTATTGTGCAAATGAATATCGTTAGGCCACTTGCCGTGGTTTTGTTTTTGTTGGCTTTGCTGGGTTGTTCTGGTAAAAAGAAGCAATCTAAAGTTTTGTTGTTTTCAAAAACGACTACTTTTCATCATGAGTCTATTCCAGTGGCTCAAAAAAACCTGAAAAAGTATTTCGAAGAAAATGGTTTTCAGGCCGACACCACTTCCGATGCCCGGTTTTTTTCAGAAAACAAACTTAAGGAATATGATGCTGTGGTGTTTTTGCTCACCACTGGCAATGTGCTCAACGATTACCAACAACTAGTTTTTCAGCGATATATTCAAGCTGGTGGCGGTTTTTTGGGCATTCATTCTGCTTCTGACACAGAGCACAATTGGCCTTGGTATGGAAAACTGGTTGGAAATTATTTCCTCAAACATCCTGAAATTCAGGAGGTAAATGTGGAAGTGATAAAAACTGACGACGAGTCTACAGCGCACTTGTCCAATCCGTGGAAGCATAAAGACGAATGGTATAATTTCAAAGCAGATACCTTCGATAAAGGCATTGAGTTTTTGCTGAAAGTGGATGAAAAAACCTATAATGGTGGCACGATGGGCGCATTTCATCCTGTGAGTTGGAAGCATGAATTTGATGGTGGGAAATCATTTTATACGGCCCTTGGGCACACCAACGAATGCTATGACGATCCGAATTTTCTAAAGCATGTTCTGGGTGGACTTCGCTATGTAACCGACCATGCAAGGCTCGATTATTCGAATTGCAAATTTCCATTGCCACCTGACGATACCCGGTTTACCCAAAACTACCTGGCTGAAAACCTGAACGAACCCATGGAATTGGCCGTAGCCAAAGACGGACGGGTGTTTATTGTGGAACGTTTGGGTGTTTTGAAAATGTATGATCCAGCTACACAGACTTTGAATCAGGTGGCGCAGCTAGATGTTTGGATGAAGTATGAAGACGGTTTGCTTGGCATAACCTTGGATGCCAAATTTCTGGAAAATGGCTGGCTTTATCTGTTTTACTCACCCAACATTGAAGAAAGTATTCAACGTGTTTCCAGATTTACCTTTCGAGGCGACAGTTTGGACAAAGCATCTGAAAAAATTCTGCTCACAATTGGCACCCAGCGGGAGCAATGCTGCCATTCCGGTGGCTCTTTAACTTTTGATGACGCAGGAAATCTTTGGATTTCTGTAGGCGACAATACCAATCCGTTTGCTTCTCTGGGCTTCAACCCTGTAGACGAGCGACCAGATCGCTCGCCATGGGATGCGCAGAAATCATCGGCCAATCCAAATGATTTAAGGGGTAAAATTTTACGTATAAAACCCTTGTCAGATGGAAGTTATTCGATTCCTTCGGGCAACTTGTTTCCAAAAGGAAAAGCAGGCACCCGCCCTGAAATATACGTGATGGGCTGCCGAAATCCATACCGTATTGCTGTAGATTCGAAACGTAATTTTGTGTATTGGGGCGATGTTGGTCCTGATAGCGGAAAGGACAGCACGTATGGCTCGAAAGGCTATGACGAAATAAACGTGGCGGTGAAACCTGGCTTTTTTGGTTGGCCCTATTTTATTGGAAATAACTTTTCCTACGCCAAATTCGATTTCAAAGATTCTGTAATTGGAAAAGGGTATCAACCAGCTACCTGGAAAAATACATCGCCAAACAACACCGGGATTCAGGAAACCGGTTTAACTGCGAATCCTGCTTTACTTTGGTATCCTTACAAAGCCTCTCAGGATTTTCCGATGTTGGAAGAAGGTGGCCGCTGTGCTATGGCAGGTTTAGCTTTGTATTCAAAAGATTTCCCCAATTCGCTTGTAAAAATTCCCGCCTTTTATGACCAGCATTTTCTTGCTTATGACTGGATGCGGGGTTGGGTTTTTGCCACGCAAGTAGATGCCAATGGAAAATTGATTCGCATGAATCGTATTTTCAATGATTTGACTTTCAGCAAACTCACCGACATGGAGTTTGGTCCAAACGGTGAAATTTATGCCTTGGAATACGGCGAAAATTGGTTCGCTCCAAACAAGGATGCCCGTCTTTCGAAGATAGAATACATGGTAGCTAACCGTGCTCCGAAAGCAGTTGCTCAGGCAGATGTAGAATATGGCGCTGTGCCTTTAAAAGTTCAGTTTTCATCTGTTGGAACAAGTGATCTTGATTTTGGCGATTCACTTACCTATGAATGGAGAGCATTCTCGCCTGGCGAAATCAATGCTACCACCAAAAATCCCGTTCTGACTTTTAAAAAACCTGGCGTTTATCCTGTGATATTGGTGGTTACGGATAGCAAAGGGGCATCGACTTCAGCGCAGGTTACCGTCAATGCAGGCAATACTCCGCCTGCCCTTGCTTTCGAATTTTATGGAAATCAAACCTTTTATCTACCTGGAAACACCTTAAAATATGCTGCCAAAGTATCGGATGTAGAAGACGAAAAAAGCCCTGCCGGTATCAACCTGGCAAACGTGCAGGTGAACCTGGAAAAAGTGCGTGATATGGCGCCCAAAAATTTAATTTCAACCTTAGGTCATCAGGTTATTCAGGACCATACTGGTTTGGTAGCCATTCGCACAAGCGATTGCAAGTCTTGTCACCAGTTGGAAGAAAAGTCAATTGGGCCATCGTATAGGCAAATTTCCGAACGATACAGAACTGTGAAAGGCTCGGCAGATATGCTGGCCAAAAAGATTATTTCTGGCGGCGGTGGCAATTGGAGCGACCACGCTATGAGTGCTCATCCACAGCTATCTTACGATATAACTTCGCAAATGGTGAGCTACATTTTGTCCATTCCAGCTATAGATCAGGTGAAGACTTTGCCAATTAAAGGCGAAATTGTGTTTGACAAAAACATGGACCCAAAGCAGCAATTGAAACTTTCGGTTACATATTCTGATCGTGGCGCTTTGGGTTTGCCTGCTTCAACTTCATCCATCAACCATTTTTTCATCTCGACCATAATGCAGGCTGAATCTAATGTTATCTTCGGAAAAGCAACCCGATGTAGGGTAAAAGATAAATCGAAGAATGAATACCTGCAGTTTCAGAGACCAGACGCATTTGCCTATTACTCGAACTTAGACTTGACCAATTTGAAAGGTGTACGCATCAATTTTGCAAGCGAACTCGACAGTATTGATCTTGAAATCAGCCTCGACAGCCTGAATGGGTCTTTGTTGGCAACTTTGAAGTGCCCAAATACTCAGCTTTGGGATAACTGGAAGATAAGCGAAACAGCCAGATTCAACAAATTGGGCAAGCATGATCTATATTTTAGAGCAAAAAGGAAATCTACAGGGCAAATAGCCAAAAAGGTAGTACTTAATATAGATTACATTGAATTCCTGTAATCCTTATTCTGTAGCAGAAAGAAGTTTTTCTAGCCCTTTGTGGTAGGCATCTACCAGCATGTTTCCGGGTATTCCACTCTTTTTTATCAGGTCTTTGCTAAAACCTTTTGCTGGATCAATGGTGATGTTGTAAATCTCCTTCATCACCTTATAGTCAATTTCTTCAGATGGAATGATGACTTCCTTTTTCCAAATAGGTGCAGCTGCGTTTTCATACAATTCAGCTTTGATGTATATGGTAGGTTTGAACCATTTGCCATCTATTACTGCAAACGACCAATTGAAGTCAACATCAACGGCCTCGTCTAGTCCTCCTTTTCCTTCGGCTTTATCGCCAATTAAAAGGCTTGGTTTTGTGTTGGGTAAACCTGGAAGTTTGTTTTTGGAAGAGGCGTCGAAACTAATGTCACCCGGTAATTCTTGGTCAATGAGATTGTTATTCAGGTAGCTGGAAAACAAAAATTCAGTCAAGTCAAGAATAGTGTCTATAGATCTTGGAGGCTGCGTTCTGAAAAGCTTTTTTTTGCTTTTAACTTCAAATTTCAAACCTTTTTCAGTGATGAGGTCAGGGAGGTTAAAAATTTGATTCGCTGGAGTTCCTTTGGCCAGTGTAGCATAAATGGCAATGCGTGAAATTCCAGTAATTTTTACGTCCTGACCATAAACCAAAGAAGTGAAAAAGGTCAGTAAAATGAGGGATAAAAGGTTCCTGATCATAAGCTTGTGTGTTCGTGTGTTTGTCAAGTCAATGTAATACAGGATTGTTGCTTAGGCACTTAGTCGACGCCCAAATGTACCAAACTATTGTAAAAGTCCAATTTTAATACAAAATGGAACTTTATCAAGCCTTTGAGCTTTGCTTTAATTATAAAGTCAAATAAAGTTAAAACACGCTAAGAACCAAATACATGTTTGAAAACGCTTTTGGCTGCGTGAAATCCATTCATACCATGCACGCCGCCGCCCGGAGGTGTAGAAGCTGAGCAAATATAGATGCCAGGGTTTGGCGTACTGTAAGGGTTCAGTCTTGCTACAGGTCTGGTGAAGAGTTGGGTCAAATCTGTGGCACCTCCTGTAACTGCTCCACCAAAATAATTGCCATTGTAGGCATAAAATTGATTGGTGTTCATGCTATGTCTAGCCAGTATTGTATCTTTAAAATGGGGTGCAAATCGTTCTATTTGGTTTTCTATAATTTCGCTCATATCCGCAGTTGAACCATTTGGTACATGGCAATACGCCCAACAAGTGTGTTGTCCGAATGGGCTTCGGGTATCGTCGAATTGACTTTGCTGCGAAACGAGTACAAAGGGTTTGTCCGACAATTTCCCTTCCCAGGCCTCTTTTTCGCTTTTCGCTATTTCAGCAATTGTGCCTCCCAAATGTACTGTGGATGCTTTCAGGCAATTTGGATCTTTCCATGGAATTGGGCTGCTCAAAGCATAGTCTATTTTGAAAACACCCGGGCCAAAATTGAATTTTCGCAGTCTTTTGGTGTAGCTTGTTGGAAATTTGTCTGCTACAATATCAGCCATTTGAAAAGGATCGGTGTCGAAGATTATTGCCTTACTTTCAGGCAGTTGAGCAAGGGATGTTACTTTGGTATTGTATTCAATTTTTCCGCCTGCTGTTTCAAAACAAGCGAGCAGTGCCTTTGCTATGGATTGTGAACCACCCTTTGCTATAGGCCAGTTCACCGCATGCCCGGTCGCAAGAAAAACAAGTCCCAAAGCAGAGGTGAAAAACTTATCGAATGGCAAAACACTATGAGCAGCGCACCCGGCAAACAATGCCTTGGCTCGTTCTTCTTTGAAAAACAGGTTGGCAAATGTGTTGGCTGGCAATGCCCCTTTCATGCCAAATTTTACCAAAAACAAAGGGTGTTTGGGAACACCTAAAGGCTTTAGGCTGTCTTCCATCAACCAATCAACATGCAGGGCAAGCGGGCTCATCATGTTTTTATACGCTTTCTCATCCAGACCCAAACCAGCTGCAGTTTCTTCAACTGATTTTGACAAAAGCACTGCGGCTTCATTGTCTAATGGGTGGGCTACCGAAACTTCCGGAAAAATCCACCTAAGCCCGTACTTTTCTAAATTGAGTTGCTGAAAATAGGGGGAAAGAAATCCAGTAGGATGCACTGCCGAACAAATATCGTGGTGAAAACCAGGCAAAGTGAGTTCAGCAGTTCGCATGCCGCCACCTGCACTAGCCGAGGCTTCAAGTATGAGCACTTGTAAGCCTTTTTGAGCCAAAAAAATGCCGGCAGATAAACCATTGGGCCCGGAGCCTATAATTATGCAGTCGTATTTGGTTTTTGTCACTTAATTTCAACGGATTTTAAAAGCCTGCAAATCTGAGTATTCTTTACCTTTAAAAGCATAAATTTTCAGGTTAGGTTTAGTAATTTAACCATTTGAACATTTTTGCCATGTTCATTCAAAAGTTCGGCACTATTTTCGCAGATCAAATTTCAAAACAAATATTACCAATATGAAAATCCAACAATTGATTCTCGCATTTACACTTCCCATGCTGGTTTTGCAGGGCTGTAGAACGCACACTGTTTCTCGTTTGAGCCCCGACCAGGTAGTTGACCTCAGTGGAAAGTGGAACGACACCGATGCCAAGTTGGTAGCCGAAGAAATGGTGAAAGATGCCTTGGCCAGACCTTGGAGAAGCAATTTTCAAACACGAAAAAATAAACAACCTGTGGTGATTGTAGGCATAATCAGCAACAAAACCGATGAATACATTCAGGTTGAAACTTTTATCAACGACATTCAAAGGGAATGGATCAATGCTGGAACAGTGCGGGTGGTGCAAAACAGTGTGCTACGAGAAGCCATTCGAAAAGAGCGTGGAGACCAGCAGCAATTTGCTTCTGAAGAAACCCAGAAGAAATTCGGTAAGGAGTTGGGTGCAGATTATATGATGTTTGGCACAGTAATCAATACACCAGATGTGCAGGGAAAAAGGAGGTTGAATGTGTATCAAGTCGACTTGCAACTTGCCGACATGGAGACCAACGAAATCGTGTGGATTGGTAATAAAAAAATCAAAAAATACATCACCAACTAACGCATGAACACCGTGCAAATGTTGGTTGAACAAGGCAGCAAAAGTTTTAAAATAGCCCTTATGCAAATGGGGGCTGTTTTTTTATGCTTGAGTTTTTCAGGCTGCCAAACGTATTACGAAAAGCATTACAAATTCAACACCGCCTTTGAAGCAGGAAGAATTGAGGAAGCAGAAAAAATTCTCCTGAGCAAAAAACCCCGAAAAAGGGCAAAGGACAAGCTCATTTATTATTCAAACCTTGGCACAGTTCAAAACATTATAGGTAAGTATGAAGAAAGTAATGTGACGCTGGAAAAGGGATATCAATTTTCTGAAAACAAGCTGATAGATATTAAAGGAGAGGCTTTGGCTTTGCTCACCAATCCAAACTATACTTGGTACAAAGGCGAAAAACATGAAATACTGTACCTCACTTATTTCAAACTCCTCAACTGCTTGAAATTAGGCGATTTGGAAAGTGCCCAGATTGAAGCCAGACGTTTGTATTTCAGGGGATTAATGGTGGAAACACAAGCCCGTGGCGAAAAAAGCTTTAAACAGGATGCCTGGCTCAACTATGCTGCTGGCCTTGCTTTCGAAGCCGCCGGCGACTTTAACAATGCACATGTTTTTTATAAAAGGGCTGTAGCAGCCTACGAAGAGTATGAAAAGTACTTTAAGAGCAAAATGCCCGATGCTTTGAAAAAAAGCATAGTCCAAACAGCTTGGCTAAATGGTTTTGCTACTGAGTATGATTTTTTCAGTAAAAAATTCGGCGTCAACTACACAGCCGGGCCTCAAAATAGCGGCACGCTTTTGTTGTTGTGGCACAACGGACTTTCGCCCGTTAAAGCAGAAAATCGTATCAATTTGTACCTTCAGAAAGGTGGCGTTTCAGGCTTTCAATTTGTGAACAACGATTTAGGGTTCAATTTTCCACTTTATGTCGACAACCCTTCCAACTACAACCCAAACAATTTCGACAACCTAAAAGTGATTTCTGTTGCTTTGCCCACCTATACCGACAGACCGCTAAACTACACCACGGCAAAAGTTTCGTTGAATGGACAACCTGTTGATTACGACCTTGTAGAAGACTTGGGTGAAGTAGCACGCAAATGCCTGAAAGACAGAATAATACTCGAATATGGTAAAGCAGTTTCCAGGTTAGCCATCAAAGAAGGAGTGAGGCTGGCAGCCCGTGAAGCCACAAGAGCCGCAGTAGCCAACAGTGGGAGTGATAAAGGCACCCAAAACCGAAAAGAAACAGCCGATGTAGCGGCATCTTTGGTGAGTTTTATTGTCAGTGTGGCAAATGTAGCCACTGAAAAAGCAGATACGAGAGGCTGGCAAACTTTGCCCAGGGAAATTTACATGACCAAAATCGAAGTGCCTGCGGGCGAACATACACTTACGTTTTCTGCCTTGAACAGACACACGGGTCAAACTATTGAAAGGAAAATTCAAGTTGATGTAGTAGAAGGTCAAACGGTTGTCAGAAGCATGACAACTTTTTAATTCTCCCTGCCAGGGCTTTTTAGCTATTCAATCTTCTACCTTTGTAGCGTGAATTCACCTGTTTCGTTTTGGGGTCATTTTGCCGCCTTTTTCATGAAAGATGTGCGGCTCGAATTGCGTCAGAAATATGCCATTCAAGGAATTGCCCTGTATTTATTTTCAGCCATTTTTGTGTGTTATATGGTGTTTCAAGTGAAAAGAGTTTCGCTTTCACCGCCAGTTTGGAATGCACTTTTTTGGATTATTTTGCTGTTCAATTCCATCAACTCTGTCTCAAAAAGCTTTGCCACAGAGCCGGAAGGACGATATCTATACTATTTGCAGCTGGCTCCTCCTGCAGCCATCATTCTTTCAAAAATAGCTTACAATGCCTTGCTGCTGATATGTTTGTCGTTGATAGCGTATCCTGTTTATTCACTTGTGTTGGGCAATCCTGTCGAAGATCAGGGTTTATATCTACTTAATTTATTGCTTACTGCAGGTTGCTTTGCAGGAACCTTGACTTTGGTCTCGTCTATTGCGGCACGCTCAGGCAATAATGGCACTTTGATGGCGATTTTGAGTTTTCCAACCGTATTGCCTTTGTTGCTTGTAGCTATTAAAGTTTCTCAATCAGCCATCGATGGGCTCGACCGTTCGGTGAGTTTTGATGAAATAAGCATTTTGCTTGCTTTGAATGTGCTGGTAGTTGCACTCAGCTACCTGCTATTTCCGTATATTTGGCGCCACAAGTAGCAGTTAAAAATGAATTGGTGGAAATGGCTTTGTGTGGTGCTTCTCATGTACACTGTATTGGGTGGACTGTTATTCGACGTGCCTCGTTTGGGCATACTCAACGAATCCATTCGAAACATTCATTTTCATGTACCTATGTGGTTTGGAATGATCTTTCTCTTCGGGTTTTCTATGTGGCATTCAATCAATTACCTGCGCAAAGGTAACCCTGATTCTGATTCGCTTGCTGTAGAATCTGTGAATGTGGGCATTGTATTTGGGGTGGCTGGCTTAGTTACAGGCATGGTTTGGGCTCGGTATACCTGGGGTGACTGGTGGAGTGGCGATCCTAAGCAAAACGCATCTGCTATTGGCATGCTTATATACCTGGCCTATATCGTTCTTCGAGGATCTTTCGATAGTGCTGACCAACGTGCTCGTATTTGTGCAGTTTTCAACATTTTTGCCTTTTTTCTGCTTATACCTTTGTTGTTCATATTGCCCCGACTAACTGATTCCCTGCATCCTGGCAATGGAGGAAATCCAGGCTTCAACTCCTATGATTTGGATAGCCGACTCAGATCTGTGTTTTATCCTGCTGTTGTTGGTTGGTCTTTGTTGGGTTATTGGATGACGATATCTGCATGGAGGTTCAAAAAAGTGAAACAGGCTTTTGAAAGCTGGCAAATTGATCAGCACGCATAATATTAATTGAATGATAAATAACTTGTTGTGGATTTTGGCTCAGGCCGCTCAGGCAAACATTGAAATGGCTGATGCGCTCAGAGCTGATGGGAAAATTTATGTAGTAGTGGCTGTCGTTGGCCTCATCGTTTCACTCATGATCTTGTATCTGGTTCGGCTCGACAAAAAAATAAGCTTGCTGGAAAAGGAAATGTCAAACAGAAAATTGGAAAACCAATCATGAAAATTTCTCATATCATTGGCGTTGTAGCCATTGCAATCGCTATTGCCGTTATTGTATCGATGAGCGGAAGTGCAAGCACGTATGTTGATTTTCAGCAGGCGGCCACCTTGGCGACTGAAGGTAGCGCCAGAAAAGTACATGTGGTAGGCGAACTATCGAAAGATGCATCAGGTTCTATCGTAGGTATGATGTATAAGCCACAGGAAGACCCGAATTTTTTCGAGTTCTATTTAAAAGACGATAAGGATAAAATTCAAAAAGTTGTCTATTTGAATCCTATGCCTCAGGATTTTGAGCGTTCCGAAAAAGTAGTGGTAATTGGAGCCATGAAGAACGATGTATTTCTAGCAGATAAAATCTTAATGAAATGTCCTTCAAAATACCAGGACAATGAATTTAGAGAAGCAGACAAATCAGATAAAAAAGTTTGAATTTTGACATCCACAATTTTAGTCAGATTGCCTTAAATCGAAAGTCAAACAAGTTCGATTAAAGCTTGCTAGTCTAATTTATCTTC
>JBBRCC010000067.1:0-24439 GCA_038205175.1 Cytophagales bacterium
CCACTACCACATACTTTTTCAGCAAAGGCCCCAAATCTTCGGAGACCTGCAAAATGTATCTCAAATCGGCTGAGCCATCTTCACCAGAAGGTGTGGGCAAGGCCAAAAAAATGATTTCTGCATCTTCGATGCCTTCAACAAGGCTCGTGGTAAAGTTGAGACGACCTTGAACTATGTTTCGGTAAAAAAGCACATCGAGACCTGGTTCATAGATAGGGATTTCGCCCTTTTTAAGACTTTCAACCTTTTTTTCGTTGATATCCACGCAGGTGACTACGTTTCCGGTTTCGGCAAAACAAGTTCCGGTAACCAAGCCTACGTAGCCGGTTCCAACAACTGCAATTTTCATACGTTTCTGATGGGAGTTTTCAAAAAATGACGAGGCAAAACTATACCCTCTGCCAAAGAATTCCTATCCTTATCCCCAAATTCATGCCTTTTACCGGGCAGTTCGATTTACAAGTTTTAGAAATGGCCTTATTTCCAACCCGAATAATTTTCAAAACAGGGCTCATCATTTGCTTAACAGTGATGTTTTGCAAAAATGCCTTTGCCCAAGATGCAGGAACTTTTCCAAGAATTGGAGGATTTACATTTAGTGCTGCTTATGTTTCTCCTCAAGGTGACTTGGCAAATCGGTTTGGCCCTGCTGCAGAGGCAAGTTTAGGTGGCTATGTAAAAACAACCGAGAATTGGCTTTGGATGTTGGAAGGCGGGTATTTTTTCAGCAATCGGGTTAAAGAAAACTCCATCGGGAACCTTTTGAGTCCGGATGGACAGATTTTGGGCAAAAACGGTGGCTTTGCCGATGTCAGCATTTTTATGCGGGGCCTGAGGTTACCTACTTTTTGGATTGGGAAAATCATTCCTGTCCCCATCAAAAATGTGACAACTGACTATTCGGGCTTGGCACCTACTCTGGGAGTAGGCTTTTTCCAGCATTGGATCAATATTCAAGATATTACACAAACTGTGTATCAGTTAGAGCAGCCTTATAAATATGGATACGACAGAATGACGAATGGTCCTTTGTTTTCTGCATCGCTGGCTTATTGGTTTTTCCATAAAACGGAGCCTATCCGTGGCAGGGTGTCTGTAGAATATGCTTGGGCGCCAACCAAAAACCAACGCTATGAATACAGCAACAACATCATGCAAACAGGAACCCGAAACGACCGGTTCCTCAACATAAAACTATCTTGGGTGATCGCCATCAAGCAAAAGCGAAGCGATGATTCTTACTACTTTTAAGTTGATAATTTAGATGCCAACTCATTGTTTAGCCAGTATTTTACATATAATCCCTGAGGGTCGTAAGTGGCTGCCTGCTTTGCTGTGTTAAAGTATCTGTTTTCTCTGGGATCGTTGCCAACACCTGCCACATAGGCCCAGTTTCCCCAGTTGCTGTGTACGTCGTAATCGATCAAAGCATGTTCGAACCAGGCAGCACCGGCCACCCAGTCGAGCTTCATGTCGTGAACCAGATAACTGGCTACATTTTGTCGGCCACGATTGCTCATAAAACCTGTTTGCTTGAGTTCACGCATGTTTGCATCGACAAAGGAGTTTCCGGTTTCCCCATTCGCCCATTTCCAAAAAGATGTTTCGTTCCAAGTAGAATCCGGTTTTCGGTCTGTTAACCCTTCCTGCTTGAAAAATTTATTCCCATATTTCTTAAAAACGTACCGAAAATAGTCTCGCCACAGCAATTCAAAAATAAGCCAATAGGTACTTTCATTGGCTGTTTGTTCAACTTCATAGCGCTTCACTTCATGGTATATTTGCAAAGGAGAAATGCAACCCAGTGCCAGCCATGGCGAAAACTTGGTGGAATAGCCTTGACCCAACATGCCGTTGCGGGTGGTTTTGTAATTCTTAAGCCGATTTTCAATCCAAAAATACTGGTTCAATCTTTCCCATGCTGCCGAAGCGCCACCTTCAAATTTCAACACACCCTTTTCAACCGAACAAGATTCAGGCATGGTTTTGCTCAATGAATTAAAGTCAGGAATTTCGCCCCAATCGGCCAATTTTGGTGAAGACAATTGCTCCGGGCTTGGACTGGTTTTTCTAACTTTCCAGTCTTTCTCTATTGTCTTTCTAAAATTTGTAAAAACATCCGGCAATTGCTTGATGGGATAAGGAATGTCTTCGGGATGAATCAAATAATTGGTTTGAAACATTTGAAGTTCAACATGGTGGTGCCACAGGTTTTTTTCTAACTTTTGCTCAATGCTCACCTCTTCTGATGCCAGTTCTTTGGAGGTAAAAATGGCTTCTGCTTGTTGTTGGACAGCCAATCGAACAAGCTCCTCGGCTGGGTCACCGAGAATAAATTTGAGATTACTTCCCAAATGCTGAAGTTCCAGTTTGAGTGCCTGAAGACTTTGAAGCAAAAATTGGATTTTACTTCTTCCCGCTTTAGGAAAACCCCATGTCAAAAACTGAAACAATCTGGGATCAAGCACATAAACAGGAATAACAAGGTCTGCAGCTAACGAAGCTTTCAGTAAAGGCTCGTGATCGGATACTCTGAGATCGTTTCTAAACCAAACAATGGCTTTATTCATACTCTAACAATAGTTTACTATTATTAATAACCACTGCGGAAGGAAATGGTTAAGAAAAAAGTAGGAAATTAGTTACACAATTAATGTTGGAAACTCTCAGCGTTTCCAAAGTTTTTGACGCAATTTTTAAAAAAATACCTGGCTACTTCAGTTATTTATTGACTTCAAATGAAGTTTAAAAAACGTTTCACTTTCAGCGTATAAGCCTAATTTAGTGTTCTTGAATTTTAAGATTCACTTACATCAAAATTTGGGGTTCGGGTTGGGTGTCAAAATGGTTTTCCACATTTTTGAAGGCTGTTTGAAAAACTGAACTTTGAGAATAACAATCTGAAGCACATGAACCAAGATTACAATAACGTATGGAACCAATGCCTTACACATATCAAGCCCAAAATACCTGTTCAAAGCTTCGATACGTGGTTCAAGCCCATACATGCAGTAAGTCTTACTCGTGATGTATTGACCATTCAAGTGCCAAGCCAGTATTTTTACGAATGGTTGGAAGAAAACTACGTAAATGAATTGCAACATGCCATTGATCTTTGTCTCGGACCAAATGGAAAACTAGAATATGCGGTAGTAGTTGATGGAGGAAATTCAGGAGGTCAGCCAATCACCCTCAATTTACCTAACCACCACAAAAAAGAAAGTGAAAGTGGTAAAAGCCTGTTAAAGGATCGGGCTTATGAATTCCAACTTCAGCGAAGCGAAGACGATGGTTTAAATCCATCTTACACCTTCGAGTCGTTTGTTGAAGGAGATTGCAACAGACTGGGTCGCTCGGCAGGGTTGGCTGTGGGCAGGCAACCGGGCAAAACCTCATTCAATCCATTTATGATTTATGGCGGTGTGGGTCTGGGAAAAACCCACCTTGTTCAAGCCATTGGGAATGAAGCAAAAAACCTACACCCTGGTTTAAAAGTATTTTATACATCCTCTGAAAAGTTTACCAACGACTTCATCGACTCGTTGAAAAACAACAATATCAATACTTTTACCAATTTCTACATGGCGCTCGATATTCTCATAGTAGACGACATCCAGTTTCTGGCAGGTAAAGAAAAAACACAGGATATTTTCTTCCATATTTTCAACCACATACATCAGTCAGGCAAGCAAGTTATTCTCACTTCTGATGTTCCGCCAAGAGACCTGAAAGGCATGCACGAAAGGCTTATTTCTCGATTTAAATGGGGACTTACAGCCGATTTGCACCAACCTGATTTTGAAACAAGAATTGCCATTGTGCAAAAAAAGCTTCAGAACGACGGCATCGATATTCCGTTTGAGGTTATTGAATATTTGGCTTACAATGTAGATTCAAATATTCGTGAGCTCGAAGGTGTGCTCATTTCCATGATAGCCCATTCATCGCTCACCAGACGAGATTTTGACTTGACTTTGGCCAAGCAAATTCTCCAAAACATTGTCCATAACATTGAAAAAGAGGTTGACATAGAATTTATTCAACGATCTGTATCCGAGTTTTTCAATGTTACAGTTGAGCTGTTGAAAGATAAAACAAGAAAAAAGGAAATCGTAATTCCCCGGCAATTGGCTATGTACTTTGCGAAAGAGTATACCGATTATTCATTGAAGGTAATTGGCTCCTATTTTGGAGGCCGTGATCACACCACTGTTATTCATGCTTTACAAGCTGTTGAAAACATGTTGGCAACCGACAAAAATTTCAAAACTACTTTTGCCAATCTGGAAAAACGGCTGAAACTTTCGGCTATATAGCCATGGAAGAAGTACCACTCCCAGACGGCGAATTGCTCAAAAGCCTTCTTAGCACTAAGATGCCTTTCGGAAAATACCAGGGGCAATTCCTATGTAATCTCCCGGTTGCGTATTTGGAATGGTTTGCTCGCAAAGGATTTCCTCAAGGCAAACTAGGAACGCAGCTGCAATCCATTTATGAAATTAAACTAAATGGACTGGAATACCTGCTTGCACCATTGAAAGGAAAAATCTAGGGAAATTTAGCCACCCTTCCATGCAGGTTAAGTTGGCCAAACTGAATAATTCTCTATTTTTCGCCCATCAAACATTTTTAGTTATATAAATCCACTTTACCGTACATGAGTTTATTTGCAAAAAAGCCGCTAGATCAAATTCTGGCACAGGCCGCTGATTCTGAAAAAGGTCTGAAACGAACATTAAGTGCTGGCAATCTGGTGGCGTTGGGTATTGGTGCTATTATTGGTGCAGGTTTGTTTGTCAGAACTGCTGCTGCGGCTGGACAAGCTGCTGGCCCGGCAGTAACCCTTTCCTTTATTGTAGCTGCCGTTGGTTGTGCATTTGCGGGCCTTTGTTATGCAGAATTTGCTGCCATGATTCCAATAGCTGGAAGTGCCTATGCCTACAGCTATGTGACCATGGGCGAGTTGGTAGCCTGGATCATTGGCTGGGCACTCATCATGGAATATGCCCTTGGAGCCGCCACAGTGAGTATAGCTTGGAGCGAATACTTGAACAAGCTCTTAGACGGTGGCGTCCCCTACGAATGGTCGCATTCCCCCTTCGAAAGCTTTACAGATTCTGCTGGTATTGTCCATAGCGGTATCATTAATGCGCCTGCGTTAGTAATTCTGTTTTTGTTAACCTTGCTTCTCATTCGTGGCACGCAAGAAAGTGCCATCGTGAACATGGTTATTGTTTTCATTAAAGTGGCCATTGTGTTACTGTTCATTGCCATTGGCTGGCAGTTTATAAACCCCGAAAATCATACTCCTTATATGATTCCTGAAGGAACTTTGCCAGTTTTAGATGCTGCAGGCAAAGAACTTGTGAATTACGACGGGTTTTTTAAACATGGTTTTGGAGGCGTGCTTGGTGGAGCAGCCATTGTATTTTTTGCGTTCATCGGCTTTGATGCTGTGAGCACAGCCGCACAAGAAGCTAAGAATCCGAAAAGAGATATGCCTATCGGCATTTTAGGATCGTTGGTTGTTTGCACCATTTTATACATTTTGTTTGGGCACGTACTCACTGGCGTAGCCAACTGGCAAGAATTTGTTGATCCTGAAAAAGGGCGTGAAGCATCTGTCGCCTATGCGATTTCTGAACACATGAAAGGTTATGGTTGGCTAGCCACTGCAGTTACCGTGGCTATTCTTGCAGGGTTTTCATCTGTAATTTTAGTGATGTTGATGGGTCAAAGTAGGGTGTTTTACACCATGAGCAACGATGGATTGATACCAAAAGCCTTCGGCGAATTGCATCCCAAATATAAAACGCCTTACAAAGCGAATGCGATTCTATTTGTTTTTGTGGGCTTGTTTGCCGCTTTTGTGCCGGGCCATGTGGCCGGAGATTTAACCAGCTTTGGAACTTTGCTTGCATTTATTTTGGTAAGCCTTGGTGTTTGGATTCTGAGAATTAAGAGCCCAAAAGCAGAGAGACCATTTAGAGCTCCTTTAGTGCCACTTGTTCCTATTTTAGGTGCAATAATTTGCACTGGAATGATAGTAGCAATCGATCCTGATACCTTGAAAGCAGCTGCTCTTTGGATGGTATTTGGCCTTGCTGTGTACTTTGCTTACGGCAGACGCCATAGCAATTTAAGGAAAAACGCTTCTGTATTGCCAACCGCTGTAGATTTTGAGGCAACCGAGGATCAGGAGAAGTAGAAATTAATCTAAACCCAAATTAAAGAGATAAAGCAAGGACATGAAAGCTCGCTTGGTTTAATTTCTGATTGCTGAACTCTTCCTCAAAAGCGATAAATCAACAGCCTTAAAACAGTGAAATCCACCAAAGTCAGGCTTTGATGGATCTCGAACTGTGGATACAAATTCTACTGAAATATTTTACTGAACCACCCACTTAACCGGCTTAGTGGTTCCAGCTAAAGGAGAATAAATGGAAATCAGATACGCTCCCTGCGGCAATTTACTCAACTCAGAAAAGCTGATTGTATTATTTCCTTGTTTAACTTCTATCTCATTTTGCATGAGCATTTTACCCTGAAGATCGGAAACCCGAACAAGTTGAGATTCCATTACACTACTTACGATAAACAGCGTTGCAGTATTTCCTTCAAGCAGTGGGTTTGGATAGATTTGCAAACTAGCAGTGAGCTGGGTAAGCATGTCTATTTTAATAATCCTGGAATACTCAAACTTACCATCAAGGTCTACTTGCCTTAACCGATAAAAACTTGCATGACCAAATGGATTCTGGTCGGTGAAGTTATACTTGGCCAAACCATGCTGTGTTCCAGCACCATTCACTTTACCAATAGTACTGAAATGCATGCCATCTGTAGATCTTTCTATTTCAAAATATTCAAAACCAACTTCTGACATGGTTGTCCACTCCAGTTCTACCCACTGATTCCTCTTCCAACCTACAAATGATTTTAAAGAAACTGGCAAGGGCACATCGTCGCTGCTGACTTGTGCAAACTCAGAGAAAGAAGTAAATCCGTTTCTTTGAAAATCTGAGAAACCAGCACTTCCTCCAAATGTCCAAGGCGAAACATTGTTATCTCGCTTGGCAATGGTTTTGTAAGCACCTGTGCACGGAATATTAGTTGGGTAGATTCGAATGTTGTAGGTTCCTGCAGATGGTTGAGCATTTGGAGTTAAATCCCAATAGCCATTATCACAGGTATAAATAAATGTTTGACCCAAATCAGTGATATTTGGTTGGGCACCAGGGGCTGTATTTGGATCAAAGAAGCCACGCACCCAGTTGGTTCCGGTTAGCGGACTAGTAATATCCATTCTCAACCTTTGGTACCTGGTAGCATCGCCCAACGGAAACTCATAAGCACCAGTGCCTGAAACTGCCCTGCGAAGTCTACCTATTACATAACTGCTTTCGGACTGGTTTATAACAGCACTTGTACTGATGCTGCTCAGGTATAATTCACTTGGATTTGCGGCTACCACTTTTCCTGTAAGTAAATTCAATTGGTTGTCAACTGTAACCGTTCCAGTTGTCGAAACAGTGTTTGCTTCCAATTCTTTTTCAATCCTCAGGTCATGAAAGTTGCCCGTTCCTGCCATGGTGATGCTTCGACTCACATTTCCAATCATAGAAACTGTACCATTTTGAGCAAGGAAATGGCTGCTGTTTTCAAAATTTCCAGCTACTTGGATAGGAAAACCGGCAGTTTTCAGACGACCGTTTGTGATGGTGAAATTCCCAATGGTTTCAACAGGTGTTGTAAGCCTCACCGTATCTGTAGTACTGGTTTTATTAATGATAATATTACCTAACCTGGAGGCTCCGGTTACCAATCCTGAAATCAACGAAGGGTTTTTAGTTCCTGTCATGGTAATGGTTGAATTTGATTCTGCGTTTATCACACCTGTATTTACCAAATCTCCACAAAGATCTAAGTTAAAGCCATTTTTCAAGGTCATATTGGCACCCGAAAGAATGGTTAAGTTGCCTGCAACTGCGCCAACTTTGTCGATTATTGGATACACATTTCCTACCGGCACAGGGCCTAGTTCATAATCATCGTTACAATCAATGGTTGAGCATGAAACGCCCCAATTCAAAGCACTGTTCCAATCAGCAGTAGCACCTCGCCAAACTGGCTTTTCGGCTGCAGTAAACCCGAAATTTGCAGCA
The DNA here is from genome assembly GCA_038205175.1 of Cytophagales bacterium. Classification (GTDB taxonomy): domain Bacteria; phylum Bacteroidota; class Bacteroidia; order Cytophagales; family Flexibacteraceae; genus JBBRCC01. The sequence goes on from JBBRCC010000067.1 coordinate 8,166, forward strand.
CATTCATACATTTGGATATCATCAATAGCCAAATCATTGCCAAATGCGACTGTAGTAATATTTCGCATGGCAAGAGTCAGCTCTGTATTGGTTCCACTATTGAATTGATAGGTGTACCTAGTCCACTGGCAATCGGAAGTTTCAAATGCAAAGTTGAGATTAGCTCCTGTTTGGTAGCAACTTGTAAATATGCCAAAATAAACTGTATTAGGGGTTCCAGCTAAACTGGTGGCGTAAAAGGAAAACACATAATCCTTATTTGCTTGAACGGTTACAGATTGTCGCCAAAGATCTGATGCCACATTTGCTGCATTTCCCATGAGCATATTTCCTCCACTTACGGGTGAACGGACTGCATCAGAAGCCATGACACAAAATCCATTGTGCATTTCCCTTGGATTATTGTGAACACCATATCTTCCTTCAACGACGAGTTCATTATTGACCACGGGGTTGTCTGCAATAAAATTATAATCACTTGTAAAGCCAGAATTGCCCGATGTGAAGTCTCCATTCACAATTAGATTCGTGGTAACCGGACAATTGATATATAAGGGTATATAATTGGTTGTTGCGTTTCCACATGGACCTGAAGTGTTTACTTTACAAAACAAGAGGTAAGTTCCCACACCTGGGAAATCAAGTGAATTGATGGTATAAGCAGCACTGGTTCTACCTGCCAAATCGGTAACGCCACCACCAATTGTTAAAGAATAAGCCCATTGGTAGCTGGTTATTCCAGGGCCATTGGCCGTAAGTGTAGATCCTGTAGAACCTATGATAATGCTTACAGGAAGAAATGGTGTAACATTAAATCGTTCTATTACCAGGTTTGAACCATTGTCCACTACACCTGAAATTGGGCTTGTGCTCACAACCCTTATCCTGTAGCCGTTTCCAGTAACCTGACTTCCTGGAATGGTGGCCAGAATTGTGCCGCTGGTTTCGGTGGTTGTCAAAGTTCCAATAGTCGTTACCGAAGCAAAACTACCAGCAGCATTTGACAATTGGACACGGAAAATATTGGGTGTATTGAAATGAGTTGCTGATGTGGCTCCTGCAGTTGTAAACGGAACAGAAAGGACATAAGGTTCTGTTGGAGTTACCCGAATGCAAGTAGTAATGAAGGAAGAAGTTGTAATGGTAGTTACCGGATTCAAAATCAAGTTTCCGAGCGAAACAGTTCCGTTACCTTGATTTACAACGATTTTTACTTGTGAAATATCTTGGGCGGCATTCTGCATGGCAAGTCCGGCGGCAAATCTGGTACCACCGACCCAAACATCTACTAATCCTGCACCCAGAGTAAAACCATTGGTTAATGACGGATTGGTATAATTCAATGCACTACCTGAGCGGTTGATTACCCAGGTAATAGTTTGAGTTCCAGTAAATGCTCCACTTGTTGTAGGAGTTCCATCAGGATGAGTCACTGAAAAATTACCGCTAGCAGCATTGTAATTAACTTGTAATCTGGCAGTAGCGGCATGAATCACATCGTTGTCAGCAAAACCAGAACCTAAAATAATAGTAGCAGAACCATTCTGTGCTCCAGTATTGGTTGTAGACAAGGTAAACTGAGCCACATGCAGATTTGCCGAGGGATTTATGTTTGTTGTTCTCACTGCATAGTCTATTCCTGCACCAGCCCTTGACAATCGAACTGTATTTTGATTTACAAAAACGACATTATTTCCAACATCATTTGATGCCTTGTAAGTATCAAAATTATTCTGCAACAATGGTGTGCTTGAGAACCCAGTGTAAGTATCGGTAAAACTGGCTTGAGTATTTATCAACCTGGCGTCTTGGTTCAAAGTTAGGTTTGCGAGTACCAAACTATCGGAATTGTTAGTCAATACAAACCCAGCATTCACAGCAATGGTAGCTCCAGCAATATTTATTCTCCTTGAACCCGAAATGGTTTGACTAGTAGTAAACGTCACATTCCCTGTACCGGTTTTGTTAAAAAAACCGTTGTTTATCAACCCATTCCCAAATACAAAAGGTGAATTGTTACTTGATGCTGTGGTGAATACTGAACCGGTGGAGTAAATTGTAAGTAAACCATTGAATGTATTTGTACCACCGCCTGCATTGTCGGAAAAAGCACCATAAACATTAGTACTTCCATTGATTATAATGTTTTGGGCTCCAACAAATAATGTGTTTCCACCTTCGATGGTAAGACTGCCATTTATAGTATAGCTTGTTCCTAATGTTTTATTGCTTGAACCAGTAATTTGAAGGTTGAAGCTATTGCTGGCTGTTCCTGGCAAGCTGTAATTGCTGGTTCCGTAAAATTCCAGAACTGAACCTGAGGTTGTAGCAAAATTGTTCGTGGTCACTGTTGGAAAAATAGCTGTACCGCTATTGGCAAATAGCCGAATAGTGCCAGTTCCTGCCAGTGTTCCAATGGAAAATCCAGAAAAATTCTGAAGATCTAATGTACAGCCACTTGCTACTGTGAGTCCGTTAAATGTTCTGGTTAAACTCGCAGTAAGCGTGATGGTGTTGCTATTTCCAATTTCAATCTGAGAACCAACAGTAGGCACAACAATGCTAGCAGCACCAGCATGACCAATTAATGACCATGAATCAGGATCGTTAAAAGCACTGTCTTGCCTGCTATAAAATGGAACTGTGACAAATGAAAAGTTTGGCCCTGCAGTATAGTTGCCATTTAAGTCAGATACTCCTGTTTTTGTGAACGATATCACATTGGAAGCAACTTCTGATAAAGAACCCAAAGTCCAGGCACTGCCGTTATAGTAAGCCGGGCGGTAAAGCGATTCTGTTAAAGCATTGGCCTCAGTCGGCACATAGGTAAAATTTAAGTCAGCATCGATGCTGCTGATATTTACTGAGGTAACAGCCCAATGTTTATTTAGTGAATGTGTATTGTCGAGTTGAGGAGTTGGCTTTGAAGCAAGGCACCTGAGACCTACATATCTCGAACCGGCTGCCCCCCCAAAAGTGGCTGAGGTAAGGTTAAGCAAGGCGGGTGTGTGCACACTACCCGTGCCCATTGGAACAGTAAATGAGCCTATGGCGTCAAAATATTTTCTAAATTCTCCGGCACCTGTGGCATTAATATGGTTTGTTGCCGACGGACTAGTTATGCTTAAGGCGGCTGAAGCAGTAAGGTTGAGCTGATTGGCCCCAATGACTATAATTGCTCCATCCAATGTTAAGGTTCCGCCCACTGTTGTGATTCCGGCACCCAGCGTTTTTGTGCCTCCACCCAACACCCTTAGGTTGCTGTAATCGTGGGTTCTTACAATTTGATTCCCGCCGTTGTAGGTAACCAATGAGCCTGTAGGCAGGTTGGTTGTGGAATAGTTGGTCGGAAAAGTTGTACTTCCGCCTAAAATCAAAGTTCCCGCAGCGCCTGCTGTTATTGCTCCTCCAGCTGCTGTACGGTTGGCTGTTTGCCCTTGAAGATTCATAGTTCCCTGCACGTCCAAATCACCAACCACAGAAATATTCACATTTAGGATCAGATTTCGGGTACTGTTTACAATGATATTGTTGAAAGTTTTTGTTGCACTGATTCTGGTGTTTCCATCAAACAAAAACAAACCGGTAGAACTTAGCGTGCCATTTCCTGCAATTATGGCTGGCGTACCAGGATTGCCTATCATAGTAACCGTGTGAGCTCCAGTATTAAAAGTAGCAGCCGTTGCGATTCCCAAAGCAGCATCAGTTCCATTTGCGCTTGTTCCTGTTGCCGTGCCAGCAATATTAATTGGGTGATTGAGTGAAACTGTTCGGCTGTTGTCTGAAATGGTTAAATTGAAAAAAGAGGTTGAACCCGTTCCCCCAATTGATTGCGCACTGGTTCGTAGCAAGGTCAATCTACCTGCTGTGGCAGTAAATGAACCGTTGTTGAGAAAATCGCCGCCTACATTGCACCCAGCCGTATTGGCGTAAGAAACAGTTCCTGAAATGGTGAGGTTATTGCAACTGTGTGCCGAACCACCTGAATAGGATGCATCGTTGAGTGTTAAATTGACCCTGTTTGTTCCATTGAGGACGTTTAATGATCCCGTAATTGTAGAAGTCCCGGAAATGGAAAGCTCTGAATTGGTAGCCGTTCCGGGTGCAGCTGCATTTATGGTTCCGCCAATGGTGGCATTGCCGCCTATCGATAAATTCCTTGCAGTTCCTGTAGCGTCAAATGTGAGTGAAGTACCAGAAGGAACATTCAAATCGCCTGTCGCAGCAATAGACGTGGCCAAAGTTTTCGCTCCGGCACTTATTGTCATATTATTGAATGTATTCGTACCAGATCCTGCCAGTGAATAGCTTCCACCTGTAAATGTTACTGTTCCAGCTGAAAAGTTTACAGCACCTGCATTGGTGTAAGTAGCATTAATATTCAAATTACATGAACCGTTTAAAGTTGTTCCGGCCGATACCGTGACACCCTGAAAACTAAATGTTGGAGAACCTGAGCAAGAAATGGTTTGTGTGCCTCCACTTCCGAAGGTAGTGACTGCAAAACCTGTTTGTGCAAAAGATCCGTCATTATTAGTCAGATTTCCATTGACGGTTAAATTGGACGAAGTAGTGAAAAATCGCCCACTGTTAACTTGCACATTTGCAAATACCCAAGAGGCTCCTGACGTCAATGTTCTTCCATTGAAAATCAATAAACCTGTTGTATTAAACGTTCCGCCACCTGCCATAGAAGCAGGAGTTCCAGTGAATCCGGACATGGTAATTGTAGAACTTCCGGCATTGAAAATTGCATTGGTTCCTATTCCAAATGATGCATCAGTTCCGTTTGCGTTGGTTCCGGCTGCTGTTCCTTTCACCTCCAGGCTTAGCCCGAGGGTTACTGTTCTGGCATTGGACGAAACTGTTAAGTTGAAAACAGCTAAAGTACCAGAGCCGGAAATTGCTTGATCGGCAGTGGATGAAATGGTGAATCTATTTGCAGTTTGATCGAATAAACCATTGTTCAAAATATCGCCGTTTACTGTAACATTTCCAGTTGTTGAAACTGATGCTCCTGTGGCAATCTGAAGATTTCTAAATGTATAACCATTGGTAGTTTGTGAGCTTGCCCCGTTGAAGACTAAAGTGCTGCTTGCGCCTGAAGTATAAGTTGTCGTGGTAAAATTTCCAGCAATTTCAACCGTTCCGGCTCCACCCGAGGCATTCAGGTTGGTGACGCTCACATTACCTGCCACAATCAAAGTGCCGGTTGATAGTGTTACTGTTCCTGATCCGGTTAGTCCTGTTCCACCATCATTAATGGTAAGAGAATTGGCACCCATTGCCAAAGTAGCTGCAGTAACTACAACTTGTTTAACGCTAGTGTTGATAACGCTCGCATCCAAGTTCATTGTTCCTGCCCCTGTTATCACCACATGGTGAACTTCCCCGTTGTTCTCCCCAGGGTAGCTTGCCGTAGTCGCATCACCTGTTTTTACCCAAGAAACTGTAGACCAGTTAGTATTGCCGGAGTTGTTGAACGTGAAAACTGATTGAGCACTTAAGGCCTGAGAAATGAGAAGTGAAAAAAGAAAAAGAAAGCAAGAAGGTGCTTTCTTGAGCTGAAATTGAGAATGCATGTGTAAATCAAACAATGAATTAAAAAAAAATTTCATATTATTGTGGGTTTTGTTGCTGCAAAATTAAATACGAAATTTAATTAAAGCAATAATAAATTGAACTATTGTAACATTTAAAGTTTTCATATTAAATTGAGTCGAAAAATTTTCTGCCTCAAAAGTGCCTTTGCATCTGACCTTTCCATTCTGAAATACTAGAAAATATCCGGCAAGTAATTTCGAAAAATATCGATTAACAAATCTGTTATATCTCGTTAATTATTAGTTGTTTATGATAATTTAAGTGCTATTTTTTTTCGATAAACTAACCAATTTTGGGCCAAATCATTTCCCAATCAATCAAGTGGCGAGTCTAAATTTCATCCTTTTCTCTAGCTCGACACCTTCTGAAATGATTAAGTACTTACCATTTTTACGTTTATATCAGTATTGTTTTGATGTAAGTTTTTTTTCATATTTAGCATAAAAATATCCTTTTCGGCTTTGGCAAAAAGAGATTTTACGTGTCAATTTTTTAATAAACGGTATGGGGAGCGCTTTGAGATTACTCCTCAATTTGATTCCATTTTGCAGATTGAGACCAACCTGAAAAACTGTCAAATTTTTTCTGGTTAGCACCTAAATATTGAGGAAGTTTGCATGCTCTTCCTCATGTTCGAACAACGCAGTAAAATTATTGGATTTGTTTTCCTATTGGCCGGTGTGGTTTTCCTGGCCAAGCTGTTCTATTTGCAAGTTATTGACCAAACGTATAAAGACGCAGCAACTTCAAATTCCCTTCACAAAGTTTTAGAATACCCATACCGTGGCCTCATTTATGACCGAAAAGGGCGGTTGCTTGTAAATAATATTCCTGTTTATGACATCATGGTTACACCTCGTGATGTGAAGAAGAACATGGATACCCTAAACTTCTGCAGGTTGCTAGGTATTGAAAAAGAGGAAGTTAGAGAGAAACTTTTGACTGCCCGAATGTATTCCAGGGTTAAACCTTCGCCTTTTATTCGGCAGATAAGCCATACCGATCTTGCCCGAATAGCCGACAGACTGATTGAATACCCAGGGTTTAGCATTGAACCGAGAACAGTGAGAGGCTACGACCACAACAACCTGGCGCACATGCTCGGTTACATGGCCGAGATTAGCCCTGAAAAATTGAAAAAGCTTGGCAAAGGATTCTACAGGCCAGGCGATTATATTGGCATCAGCGGCTTGGAATCTCAATATGAAAAGTATTTGAGGGGTAAGCGAGGTGTGAAGTTTGTGATGGTAGACGTGCATGGCGTGCAAAAGGGAAGTTTTAAAGGTGGCATTTTAGACACAGCCGCTATCAGGGGCGAAAACCTATACACCAGCATTGACTTGGAATTGCAAAAACTGGGTGAACAAGTGATGGTGAATAAAAAAGGAGCAATAATTTGTATTGAACCTAAAACGGGGCAGGTTTTGGCATTTGTGGTAGGGCCGTCTTACGATCCGAATTTATTGAGGGGAAGGGAGTTCTCCAAAAATTACACAATGTTGTTCAAAGACTCCATGAAGCCGCTTTTCAACAGGGGATTGCAGGCGCCTTACCCTCCTGGTTCTATCTTCAAAACTTTTCAAGCATTGGTAGCGCAGCAAGAAGGAGTAATTGACTCTAACACCATTATACCTTGCACACGAGAAGTTGTAAATTGCCACCCCCATCCAAATCCTTGCAATTTGCGGACTTCCATTCAGTGGAGCTGCAATCCTTACTACCTGAATGTATATCGCAGAATTATAAACCAAAATAAGTCAAAAAACACATATTTAGACACCAGGATTGGATACGAAAAGTGGAAATTATATGCAGAAGCATTTGGCTTTGGCAGCAGGCTTGGCATTGATGTACCCAACGAAGTGAAAGGGATATTGAAATCGCCCAAATATTACAACAAAATATATGGCGAGAATCATTGGAAATACTCGACCATTTATTCACTGAGCATCGGGCAAGGCGAACTGGGACTCACACCTCTTCAAATGGTAAACCTTGCATGTATTTTAGCCAATAAAGGATACTATTATACGCCTCACCTGGTGCGGGGCATTGGCGAGAAAAGGCTAATAATCAGAAAGTATCTGGAAAAACATGTGGTGCCGGTGGATGAGAAATACTTCGAGACCATTTTGACAGGTATGCGTTGGGCTGTCCAAATGGGAACTGTGTGGAGCAGTGCCAGAATGAAAAGTGTGATTATTTGCGGAAAAACAGGAACAGCTCAAAATCCGCATGGAAAAGATCACTCTATTTTCATTGGTTTTGCACCAAAAGAAAACCCAACAATTGCGGTGGCTTGTGTAGTTGAAAACAGCGGTTTCGGAGGCTTTGTGGCTGCTCCAATCGCTAGTTTGATGATAGAACAATACCTGAAAGATACGATTGAGCGCAAAAATCTTCTCGAACACATGATTTCGAGAGATTTCATTCACAAAGCCATACCTGTGCCCAAAGAGCCTGAAAAAGTTAAACCTGTGACGCCGGTAGCTGATAGTAAACCTGCAAAAAAAGAAGATGAGGGACCAGGGAACAGTAATTAAGAATATTGATTGGGTAGTGGTGCTGCTCTACCTGGCCATGGTGCTGTATGGATTGGTTTCCATATACGCCTCAATGTACGACCCAGTAGACGATTTGCCTATTTATAGCCAAGCCCTTCCTTCGGGCCGGCAGTTGATTTGGATCGGCACAAGCTTGGTGCTTATCGTATTTATTGGTGCCATAGACTCTAAATTTTATGAAGTTTTTGCATACGTTATTTACATCATAGTGTTGCTGATGCTGATTGCTGTTTTGTTTGTTGGCAAAGAAAAAGCTGGCTCAAAATCTTGGTTTGGCGTGGGCGAATTTGGCATTCAACCCTCAGAATTTGCCAAGTTTGCCACGTCTCTTGCCTTGGCCAGGTACTTGAGCAATCCATTGGTGAGGCTTGAAAAGCTGAAAGAAATTTTAACAGCTGCTGCCATTCTGGGTGTACCTGCGTTGCTTATTCTAGCACAAAATGATACTGGTTCTACTTTGGTATTTAGTATTTTTATCATCCCCATGTTTAGGGAAGGTTTATCCTCGGCTTACCCAAACTTAGTTATCGCCACCGTTTCCCTCTTCATTCTCACCCTTTTTGTGCCTCAGATTGCGCTACTGGCAGGCATAGGAATTTTGGGCTTACTTGTGTTTTTTCTGATGCGGAAAACCATTCAAAATATCTCCATTTTAGTTGTATCGCTAAGCATAGTAAGCGGGGTGATTACGGGTGTCGATTATTTTATCAACAATGTATTACAGCCTCACCAACAAAGCCGCATCAAGGTGTTGATTGATCCGAACATAGACCCTTTAGGCGCAGGGTGGAATGTGACGCAGTCTAAAATTGCCATAGGCTCTGGCGGAATGATAGGCAAAGGATTTTTGCAAGGCACCCAAACCAAGTTCGATTTTGTGCCAGAGCAAAGTACCGACTTCATCTTTTGCACCGTTGGAGAGGAATTTGGATGGATCGGTTCTTTCCTATTGGTGGCCATGTTTATTACACTATTTATGAGACTGATCTTTTTGGCTGAACGGCAAAAAATAAAGTTTGCAAGAGTCTACGGCTACTGCGTGGCCAGTATTTTGTTTTTCCATTTTCTCATCAACCTGGGCATGACCATGGGTCTTTTCCCTGTTATTGGCATTCCTTTGCCATTTTTCAGTTATGGTGGAAGTTCGCTGTGGGCATTCACCATTTTGCTGTTTATTTTCCTGAAACTGGATGCCCACCGAACGCAGATTCTTTCCAGAGAATAGCACTTTAAAATGCTTTAATAATGGCAAAATAAAGCGGGAACCCAACCGTGATATTTACCGGAAAGGTAATGCCCAAAGCCATGGGAATATACAAACCTGCATCTGCTTTAGGTGCAGCTAAACGCATGGCGGCAGGCACAGCAATATAGGATGCACTGGCAGAAAGAATAGCAAACATGAGCCGGTTGCCTTCGCTTGTTGTGATGAAGCCACTCAAAAAAGCCACCAAACAACCATTGACTATAGGCGCTACCAAACCAAACAAGGTGGCAGAGATACCATATTTGGCAAAAGCGCCGATTTTGCGGGCAGTGACCATGCCCATTTCAAGCAGAAAAAGGGCCAAAAAGCCTTTAAAAATATCAGTAGTGAAAGGTTTGATGCCTTCTGCTTGTTTTTCGTCGGCAACAAATCCAATAAACAAGCTACCCAAAATCATGAGTACGCTGCCATTGGTCAAGGAATGGTGAATGATCTTGCCTAGATCCAAATTGCCGTCATTCGATTTGTCGAATTTATTGATGAGAAAAACACCTACAATAATGGCAGGCGATTCCATGAGTGCCATTACAGCTACCATGTGCCCATCAAAGGGCGTTTGCTGACTTTCCAAAAAAGTACTGGCGGCCACAAAAGTTACAGCACTCACACTTCCATAGGCTGCTGCTACCGCACCTGCATTGTGAACCCCAAATTTCTTCTTCAATACAAAAAACGAATAACAGGGAATAACAAAAGCAACGCCAATGCCAAAAAACAACGAGTAGATAATTTCTGCATCGAGGTGGCTATGTGCAAGTTCTTGACCTCCCTTAAAACCAATGGAAAAAAGGAGGTAGAGCGAAATGAACCGGGCGCTCGCAGCAGGTATTTTCAAATCGCTCCTCACCGAAACCGCCAAAATGCCCAATAAAAAGAACAGTAGTGTGGGATTGGTCAGGTTCGAGAGCAGTGCTTTAAATTCCATGTGGTACAGTTTTGGAGCAAAGGAAGGGAGAAAATAGAACAAGTATAGGTCAAAAAGTAAGCATTTTACAACAATAGGCAAAGCAATCACTTCATAGGCCTTCACCCTATTTTAAGACATATACCCCCTTTTATGTCAGTTTTTACCTCAACCCGATTTTGGCCGCCTCTACATGTTAAATTTGTAAAGGTTGGATCATGGCGATTTGGCAAAAACCAACCCAAAAAACCATAGCCAAATTCTACATTTCAGCAGCCGAATTTATGTTTTTGATCTTTAAACATATATTTGCCCACAGGAAAAGCTAGTCAACATTTAATTTCTGCAGGGAAAACTTCTCAGATTGTAGCAAAAATAGCCTGGCCAAAGTAGTTTTTGATTGCTAAGATTCATGGTTTTTTTTGGTTGGCAGAAATGAGAATTTATCATGTTTAAATGGCTTTTATTAACTCTTCAGCAAGGTTCCGATAGTATTAAATTTGAATGCAGGTTGAACCTGAAAAAAATTGTTTTTGAATGAAAAGTTGCGAACCTTTGTGTAAACCCAGGAACAAAAAAATGAAAAATCTGTCAATACTGTGCTATATAGCATTTATCACCCTATTTTATCCTGTCGAGGCCCAAGATGTCGGCAAGTTTGACAATCTGGAATTGGCATCTGCAACACCGGATAAAGTAAAAATTCTAGAATTGAAAAAGCAAAATCTGGAAACCATCCCAGATGTGGTGGCCAATTTTTCAAACCTTACGGAGTTGAACCTGGCATTTAATCAGATCAATACATTGCCCTCCTTTATTTGTAAATTTAATTCACTGGAAAACATCAGCATGTTTAGGAATCAACTCCAAACTATTCCTGAATGTATGCACAGCATGCAAAGTTTAAAGAGCCTTGATCTGTCTTCGAATCAGTTGAATATTTGGCCAGAAGGCTTAAACCACCTGCATGAATTAGTTTCGCTCAACCTTAGAGGAAATGGTTTGTCTGTAGTTCCAGACATCGTTGGAGATTTGGGTAGCCTTGAAGTATTGGACGCATCGGGCAATGGGGTAAGCAAAATTTTGAATGACATCAAAAACTGCGAATCGTTGAAGAAATTAATATTGTTCAACAACAAGCTCAGGGAAATTCCTGATGGTGTAGGAAAACTGAAACAACTTGAAGAACTCGACCTGACCGGCAATGAGCTGACTGAATTGCCAAAATCATTGGGCAAACTCAAAAACCTGAAAGTTCTGAAAATCGGCAACAATAAAATTCACGGATGGCCTGAATGTATAAACGGCATGGAAAACCTTGAGTTATTGGTGATTACAGGAAACCCCGGTTTGAGGCCTCCTGTGAGATTCAAAAAACCTAAGAAACTCAAAATTCAATAGGATGGATTAAGCGTTTTTCAAAGCCTCTTCCAAACTCCTGATTTTAGCTTCCGAGTCCTCTTTTTTTCGTTGCTCATTGGCAATGACATCAGGTTTTGCATTGGCCACAAAACGCTCGTTGCCTAGCTTTTTCATTACAGATTCCAGAAATCCTTTTTGGTATTCCAATTCCTGAAGTAAAGTGTCTTTGTCGGGACCAGCTTGTTTGTCGGCAGGCAACAAAATGAAAACTTCATGCTGCTTTAAGGCAAATCGGTGCGACTTATTGGTTTTCCAAACTTCTGGCAATGTGTCAACCTGAGAAGCCAAATCTAATCCCGCCAAATTGGCCAACTTGAACAATGCGGGTTGATAGCGGCTGAAAAACGCAGTGGATGCACTTGCAACACCAACCTGCAAAGCCTCTTTAGGTGAAATCTGTTGCGTGTTCCTAAAATTCCTGATTTGGCTAATACATTCAAACACCAGGTTCATTTCTTCAATAGTGGCATTGTTAAAGGGAGCAGGCGTTGGCCATGGTGCCAGGCAAATGCTTTCTCCTTCATTCCGAGATTCCATTTCTTGCCAAATTTCTTCTGAAATAAATGGCATAAAAGGATGAAGCATACGTAAAATAGCATCGAAATGCGCAACCACAGATTGGAAAGTGGCAGCAGAAATGGGTTGGCCAAATTCAGGTTTCACCAACTCCAGGTACCAGGCGCAAAACTCATCCCAAACAAATTTATAGGTGCGGAGTAAGGCATCTGAAATACGGAATTCTGCGAAATCAGCATCCAGTTCAGCTACAACCTGGTTCAACCGTTCTTCCATCCAGCTAATGGCTAATTTGTCCACCTCCGACTGGGCATCCTGGCTTAGCTCCCAGCCTTTCACCAGCCGGAAGGCATTCCACAGCTTGTTGCAAAAATTACGGCCTTGCAAACAAAGGCTTTCATCGAATGGCAAATCGTTTCCGGCGGGAGAACTGAAAAGCATGCCTGTTCGAACACCATCGGCTGAATACTTTTCAATAAGTTCCAAAGGATTGGGTGAATTGCCCAAAGACTTACTCATTTTCCGACCTTGTTTGTCACGCACAATGCCAGTGAGGTACACATTTTTGAATGGCAATTCGCCTCTATATTCATACCCAGCCATAATCATGCGGGCCACCCAAAAAAACAAGATTTCAGGCGCAGTAACCAAGTCGTTGGTTGGATAATAATAATTGATGTCCGCATTATTCGGGTCTTTGAAACCATCGAAAACCGAAATTGGCCAAAGCCAACTGCTAAACCAAGTATCGAGCACATCATCGTCTTGCGTGAGGTCGGTTTCGCTTAAAGCAAAAAGCTGATACTTGTCCCGGGCAATCCGCAAGGCTGCTTTTTTGTTTTTGGCCACTATACAGGTACCGTCAAGCATATAAAAAGCCGGAATCTGCTGACCCCACCACAATTGACGGCTGATGCACCAATCGTGCACATTTTCCATCCAATGGCGATACATGTTTTTGAATTTGGCCGGATGCAGACGAATGTGGTCATTCATCACATTGTCGAGTGCTGGCTTGGCCATATCGCCCATTTTCAAAAACCATTGCTGAGAAATGCGAGGTTCAACCACGGCGTGCGTTCGCTCACTCAGGCCAATTTTGTTGCTGATTTCTTCCACCTTCACCAGCAAACCTTGGGCCTCCAGTTCCAGGGGAACAAGTTTTCGCACCGCAAATCTGTCCATGCCTTCGTACTTTACCGAATACTCATTCATGGTGCCATCTTCATTGAAGAGGTCGATTACGGGCAATTTATGTTTCAAACCCAGGTTGTAGTCGTTGATGTCGTGGGCAGGAGTAACTTTCAAACAACCCGTTCCAAATTCAGGATCCACATACTCGTCGGCAATAATGGGAACCGCTTTGTTCACAATGGGCACTATGGCTTTTTTGCCTATCAAATGCTTGTAGCGTTCGTCGTTGGGATTCACGCAAACTCCAGTATCGGCCATGATGGTTTCGGGCCGGGTGGTGGCAATGGTGATGTACTCGTCTGATGACCCTTCAATTGGATAGCGGACGTAATACAATTTAGACTGCACTTCTTTGTGGTACACTTCTTCGTCGCTTAAGGCAGTACGGCCAGCGGGATCCCAGTTCACCATGCGAATTCCCCTGTAAATGAGGCCTTTGTTGTATAAGTCAACAAAAACCTCAACCACGGCTTCGTACAAATCAGGTTCCATTGTAAATCTTGTTCGGTCCCAATCGCAAGAGCACCCCAGCTTTTTTAGTTGTTCGAGTATGATGCCGCCATATTTTTCTTTCCAGTTCCAGGCATGGGCTAAAAATTCCTCCCGACTCAGTTCTTTTTTCTCAATGCCTTGCTCTTGGAGCATAGCAACCACTTTGGCTTCGGTGGCAATGCTGGCATGGTCTGTTCCTGGAACCCAACAGGCTTCCTTGCCTTGCATGCGTGCCCGGCGCACCAAAACATCCTGAATGGTATTGTTAAGCATGTGGCCCATGTGCAGCACACCGGTTACGTTTGGCGGCGGAATCACCACCGTGTAGGCTTCTTTATCAGGATTAGGCTCTGAGTGAAAAAACTTGTTTTCGAGCCAGTAAGCGTACCACTTGCTTTCTACCTCAGCCGGGTTGTAATTTTTTGCAATCTCCATTGGGAAAAATTTGGAGGTGCAAAACTAAGGGTTTAGATGTAGCATGGTGGAGAATTTCTGCTTTACAAAACTTACCGCTTCACTACCTTCAGCGCCAAATCACGGCCATGACCTTGCAGAATGGCCAGGTTGATCCAGCAAAGTGCCCATTGCTCCAGTAGTTGCACTTTTTCGTCGCCACCAAAATCCCGGCAATTGGCCAAGCCTGGGTCGAGTGCCAGTTGTTTAGCAAGGGCTTTGGCTTCCAAACTATTTCCAGCCATAAAGATATCAATACCTTCGCCCTGGTAAATTGGATTGCTCATGTTTTCAAAGCCAGTTGTATTGAAGCATTTTACCACAGCACCAACATTTAAAAGGGCCTTCAAAGCATGGAAGGCTGTTAAATATGGCTCTGGTCTATTTCGAATGGCATTCGTTGCATCTATAATGATTTTATCTTTTACAGCTCCAAGTTGAGGAACCAGCTACAAAACCGCTTCTGGCGGCGTAGTAATTACCAACACCGCTCCAAAAGCTGCCGCATCGCTAATGCTAAGCAAAGAAGCGCCCGATAGTCCAGCCATTGCCTTTTGAGACTTAGTCGATTGTGGGTCACGCACGCCAAAAACAATTTCATGACCTGCCTGTGTCCAACCTTGGGCCAAAGCCAATCCTATATTTCCTGAACCTATTATGACAATTTTCATCATTTCAGATATTAAGTTTTTCGAATGTACTTGCTTTGTTTATTTTGAAAAAACTGAGTCAATATTTCCTTACACAATCCCTAAAAAGACCACTTATAACAAATTGATTGATTGATATTTAGCAAGCAATATATCTATTCATTTAACAAAATAATAATCTCATAACTTGACTATTTAACCTGAATTTGTATTAATTTTGGACTACCTAAAAACGCTGACATTTTTTGTTATTTTCATGAAAGCAGAAGAACCCATAGTTGCTTACGAATCGCTTGACCAAAGCAAGTCCTACACCTATTGGGACTATCTGAAGTGGCAATTTACCGAGCGGATAGAACTTATTAAGGGCAAGATTTTCAAGATGAGTCCGACTCCTGGAACAAGGCACCAATTGATTTCTGCCAACCTGTACAGTGAACTCGGAAAGATTTTTAGTCTGCTACCTTGCAAGTGGTTTCCAGCTCCTTTCGATGTACGTCTGCCAGTACCAAACAACGACAAAGACACGACAGTTGTGCAACCCGATATTTGCATAGTGTGTGACCTTTCGAAACTAGACGAAAGAGGCTGCAACGGAGCCCCTGACTTGGTTGTAGAAATTGTATCGCCTCAAAATGCAAGGCACGACACAGTGACAAAATTTGAACTATACCAGGCAAGCGGTGTAAAAGAATACTGGATTGTGCAACCCGAAACCAGGCATATTTTCATATACACTTTGATTGACGGGAAATTTATTGGTCTGCCACCGTTGACGGAAGGTCAGGTTATCAAAAGTCCTTTGTTTCCTGCTTTGGAATTGGAAGTAACTGGTGTTTTTCCTGACTAACAACATGAAAGCAGAAGAACCCATAGTTGCTTACGAATCGCTTGACCAAAGCAAGTCCTACACCTATTGGGACTATCTGAAGTGGCAATTTGCCGAGCGGATAGAACTCATTAAGGGAAAGATTTTTAAGATGAGTCCGGCACCATTAAGGATGCATCAAAAAATTTCAATAAGCTTGTCTTCTGCTTTGTTCAGCAAGTTTTTAGATAAAAAATGTGAAGTTTATCCTGCTCCTTTCGATGTACGGCTGCCAGTACCAAACAACGACAAAGACACGACAGTTGTGCAACCCGATATTTGCATAGTGTGTGACCTTTCGAAACTAGACGAAAGAGGCTGCAACGGAGCCCCTGACTTG
>JBBRCC010000068.1:0-24095 GCA_038205175.1 Cytophagales bacterium
CTCAATATTTTTGGCTGATAATAAGCCAGCATCTGCAACAACAACGAGCTTTTCAATCTTGAAGCGCTTTTTGAAAGCCTCCACAACAGGGATCATGGTGTGGCCTTCATATTTTGCGCCTTCAAACATTTCGTATGCCATTGGATAGCCTTTTGATGCTACAAGCAGACCAAGTACTATCTGTGGATTTTGTGCCTTACCATCCTTTGAAAAGCCCATCTTACGAAGATCATCTTCATGACTGGCTTCAAAGTAAATGGTGGTAACGTCGTAAAAAATTACTTGCGGAGAACCGCACATGATCTTGACTGTGTGCTCATAGCTGGCTTGTTCAATATCAGTGCGGTAGTGCCTGGCAAAACGATCCATAAACCGATAAACAGATTCTACGTCTATATAGACAGCATGATGTCTGGCCAAATACTCAGTCGTTCGTGATATACTTCCAGGATAAATGAGTCGACACAAGACAAGATGTCTGAACATGGGTTCAGATACCAGGTTGAAACCGATAGCATCAAAAAGTAGATTGAGAACCAATTCTGCACCAGCGGGACGAATCCAATCAAGGCCATTGGTTAAAAAATTGAGAGCAAGACGGTCATTGGCAGAAACCAGATCTAAGGGTTGAATACCCATTTTCTGTTCAATCCAATTCTTACCTTTCAAAAACAGCTTTTCAACCTCTTCTAAATCCCTGGTGTACCCAAGAGTATGAATAAATCAAACTTTCCCCTTTATTTGAGGATAACCTGGACACTTATCTTACCCGATTTATTCTTTTTTTGGCGGATAAACACCCAGCAAAGCTAATCTGGGACACCCAAAAATCAAAAAAATACGCCCACATTTGCTGGAAATCAACCTTTTTTCAGAATACCTGTCAGACCGAGGAAAACAGGACAAGTATAGGCTTATGCATCCTCGGTTTTCTTTGTTGGTTTGGCCAGCTGGAGCGATTTGAGGTAAAAGCCTTTGGCTAGCTCCATTTTTTTAAAGTGTTTTTCGTGCAAAATGCCGTGGAAAGCCATAGCCCGGGCAAAGAGAAAAATAGCACTTTGGGTCAACAAGTTTGAGATCAAGGGTTCTGCTTCTTCGACCTGTTCCAGCACAATTTCAAATTCTTCGGGCAAGTCTATCCGATCTGGATCTGGGTCAGGCCAAAGAGTGGCTTGCACCTGCCCTCCTTCAAATGTTTTGGCTGCTTTTCTCAGAGTTGTGCCAACCATAATTCTCCTTCCTCCTTCCCCATCCGACAATAAACAAAGTCGAAATGAAGCATCATTCAACTCACCTAATACCCTTTTCACACCTTTTGAGACCAATGCATCTTCCACAGCAAAAGGCACTTCTATGAAATGCATGTTGAGCCAATCGCCTCCTCGAAGCAAAGTAGTTTGAAAGGTGTGCTTATCCTGTGTTTCCATTAGTCCTGTTCCAAAAACGGATAGCGATAATTGGTTGGCGGCACAAAGGTTTCTTTGATGGCACGTGCATTGACCCAGCGAAGCAAATTAAGGTAAGACCCTGCTTTGTCGTTTGTGCCTGACGCTCTAGCTCCGCCAAATGGCTGCTGACCAACCACAGCTCCGGTTGGTTTGTCGTTGATATAAAAATTGCCTGCAGCGTTTTTGAGTCTATCCATGGTACGTTCAATTGCCGCCCGGTCTTGAGAAAAAATAGCACCAGTTAATGCGTAGGGCGAAGTCCCATCTACAAGTTCTAGCACATCATCATACGTATCGGCATCGTACACATAAATGGTAAGCACGGGGCCAAAAAGCTCTTCCTCCATGGTTACGTATTTTGGATTGGTAGTAAGCAACACTGTTGGCTCGATAAAATAGCCTTTAGATTTGTCGAAATTGCCACCTGCAACCACAGTAACTTCAGGCGATTGCTTTGCCGATACGATGAAGCTTGTGATCTTGTCAAAAGCTTTTTCGTCGATAACTGCATTCACAAAATTTGAAAAATCTTCCACGCCGCCCATTTTCAAGGTGGCTAAATCCCGCTTCAAGCCAGCTTCTACTGTTGGCCACAAATTGGTTGGAATATAGGCTCTCGATGCGGCAGAGCATTTTTGCCCTTGATATTCAAAGGCGCCACGTACCAGTCCGGTAACCACTGCTTCTGCTTTGGCACTTGGATGTGCCACCACAAAATCTTTTCCTCCTGTTTCGCCAACAATCCGTGGATAGCTTTTGTACTTGCCGATGTTTTGGCCTATGGTTTTCCACACATGCTGAAACACAAATGTGCTGCCTGTAAAGTGAATACCTGCAAAATCAGGATGGTTAAAAATCACTTCACCCGCTGTTGGTCCGTCAACAAAAACAAGGTTAATCACACCATCCGGCAAACCAGCTTCCATAAAAATCTCCATCAACACATTGGCGGCATACACCTGTGTATTGGCTGGTTTCCACACCACTACATTGCCCATCATGGCTGCTGAAGTGGGCAAATTTCCCGCTATAGCTGTGAAATTGAATGGGGTAAGCGCAAACACAAAACCTTCCAGGGCACGGTACTCCATGCGGTTCCAAATGCCTGGAGAAGAAATTGGTTGTTCGCTGTAGATATTAGTCATGTACTGCACGTTGAAGCGCAGAAAATCTATGAACTCACACGCAGAATCAATTTCAGCCTGGTAGGCATTTTTCGATTGGCCCAACATCGTAGCTGCATTCAGCTTCCATCGGTATGGTCCGGCTAAAAGTTCAGCAGCTTTCAAAAAAATACTGGCCCGTTGCTCCCAACTCATGGCTTCCCAAGCGGGTTTGGCGGCTAAAGCTACATCGATAGCTTGTTGCACATGGGTGGCGTTGCCGTGGTGAAAGTAGCCCAAAACATGCTGATGGTCGTGAGGTGGCGTCACTTTTACTTTTTTGTCGGTGGTAACAGATTTTCCTCCAATCACCATGGGAATATCCAATTCTTTCGACCTCGCAAGTTTCAGTTCTGACTGCAATGCTAACCTTTCCGGGCTCCCAGGTTTGTAACTTAAAACAGGTTCGTTTATGGGAGTGGGAACGTTAAAAAATCCTTTCATTGGAGAGGTTGGTTAATGTGTTACAAATGTTTTTCTTCTCGAAAAATAGAAACTAAAAATTCATGGGTTACCGGTTTTCCAACAAGCCGCCGAGGCCGCCAAGGTTTCCAAAAACACCTCCGCTTTCTTTGTTGGTGTTTCGGCCATAAGGCGAAAGTGCCTGAACAAGTTTGCTGATTGGCATGGATTGCAACCAAACTTTGCCTGTACCGCTTAAACTAGCCAAGAACAAACCTTCGCCTCCAAACACCATGGATTTTAGGCTTCCTGCCCGTTGAACATCAAAATCGATGGTTTCTTCAAATCCAACAATACAGCCAGTATCTACCCGCAATGTTTCATTGTTCAGATTTCGCTCTATGATGGTGCCTCCTGCATGCACGAAAGCCATGCCATCTCCAGATATTTTTTGCAAAATAAACCCTTCACCCCCAAAAATACCTGTGCCAAGTTTCTTGTTGAAATGGATTGCTATTTTAGTTCCCAAGGCTGCACAGAGGAAGGCATCTTTCTGCACAATCAACTGATTGTTCTTCATTTCTTTCAGGTTGATAGGAATAATAGTGCCAGGATAAGGTGCAGCAAAGGCTACTTTCGCTTTTCCAGAACCACGGTGGGTGAAATGAGTCATAAATAGCGACTCTCCGGTCAGTACCCTGGAACCTGCTTGCAAAAGTTTGTCGAAAAAGCCTGCTCTTGGATTAGACCCATCGCCCATTTTTGTTTCAAACGCAATACCTTGCTCCATGTATAGCATGGCACCTGCTTCAGCAATTACAGTTTCGTTTGGATCGAGTTCTACTTCTACCAGTTGGATATCGTCGCCAATAATCCGGTAGTCGATTTCATGAGAATTTGACATTTGTTTTAGTACGCTCGTACTGTTTTATTTTCTACAAAATTTATGAAAGCCTGGTTCACAACTTTAAACCCACCAGGAGTTGGGTAATTTCCAGTAAAATACCAGTCTCCAGAATGATTTACAATGGCTTGATGCAGGCTTTCAACGGTTTGGAATATCACAGAAACCTCTGGCTCAAAACCTTGCGGTGTCACAATATTGGCCACCTGATCTGAGATTTGCTTAGGAGTAAATTCGTTGTACAACCGCTTTACAAAATTAATTTGGCTATCGGTGCCATTTTTCTGTGCTTCCAAACATGCCTCATACACCTCTTCAATCATATTTTCTTTTCCGCTCAGTTTCAGCAAATCGATCAAAGCCCTGAACGCCACGAAATCTTTCATTCTGCTCATGTCGATTCCATAGCAGTCGGGATATCTAATTTGGGGTGCAGAAGAAACGACAATGATTTTTTTAGGCTTCAAACGCCCTAGCATGGTGAGTATGCTACGTTCCAAAGTGGTGCCCCGAACTATAGAATCGTCGATAACTACCAACGTATCCAGGCCTTTTCTAACCACTTCGTATGTTGTGTCATAGACATGTGAGACCATGTCGTTGCGATCTTCATCTTTGGTAATGAAGGTACGAAGTTTCACGTCTTTGCTCACCAGTTTTTCTACCCTGGGCTTAAAACTTAGTGATTTGATAATGCCTTCTACCGAAGGATTTTGCTCAAATATTTGTTTAGCTCTGTACTGGTTCAAATGGTCTTCAATGCCCTCCATCAAACCCAAAAATGCTGTTTCGGCCGTGTTTGGGATATAGGAAAAGACGGTGTTTTCAAGATCAAAATCTATTTCTTCCAAAACCTGCCGGGTGAGGAAACGGCCGAGCTGTTTTCGTTCCCTGTAAATTTCAGGATCTGTTCCACGAGAGAAATATATGCGCTCAAAACTACAAGAAGTCTTCGTGCCCTGAATCTGTGTTGGCACCATGCTCACATCTCCTTCTTTGCTGATGAGGAGGCTGTGACCTGGTTCAATTTCCCTGATTTCGCTGTACTCTACATCGAAGGCAGTTTTGATAGCAGGCTTTTCAGACGCTACCACCACGATTTCGTCGTTTTCGAAAAAATACCCAGGCCTGATGCCATTTGGATCCCGGGAAACAAAAGCGGCACCATATCCAGTGAGGCCAGCCATAAGATAGCCACCATCAAAATCTCTGCAAGAGCGATTCAAAACCCGTTGCAAATCGATTTCACTTTCTATCAGGTCGGTCATTTCCCGATTGCTATAAAGCTCTTTGAAACGGAGAAATTGACGTTGAGCTTCTTCCTCTAGAAAGTGGCCAATTTTCTCCATCACAGTCACTGTGTCGGTTTTCTCGAAAGGATGCTGGCCCAAATCGACCAGTTTATCGAAAAGCTGATCCACATTGGTCATGTTAAAATTACCTGCCATCACCAGATTGCGACTTCGCCAATTGTTGGACCGAATCATTGGGTGGCATTTTTCTATGGTATTTTCTCCATGCGTGCCGTAGCGTAAGTGGCCAAGCCAAAGTTCACCGGTGTAGTCGGCATTGTTTTTCAGCCAATCAGCATCATAGTATTTGTCTTTGTTGCCTTCCAAAGCCTTGCCGATTTTCTTTTCAATTTTTGAAAAGATGTGCACAATGGCGTTGGTTTCAATGCTTCTAAAGCGAGAGATATAATTTTTGCCAGGAGGCATATCGAGTTTTATATTGGCCACTCCTGCCCCATCTTGCCCACGGTTATGCTGCTTTTCCATGAGCAAATACAACTTTCTGATGGCATAGAACGGACTTTTGTATTTATCTATGAAATACTGATATGGCTTTTTCAGCCTGATAAGCGCTACACCGCACTCGTGTTTTATCTCGTCGCTCATAAAAAAAATAAGTCCCGCAAATTTGCGGGACTTAAAGTTAAGAAAGAATATTAATTCCTTACTCTTTTACAAATTTGGAAATTTTGCTCTTGCCTTTTGTTTCAACAATGCAATTGTAAATACCTGCTTTCAAGTCTTTGGTATCAACTTCGATATGCTGAGCAGGTTTGCGGTCGGTAACAGTAGTAACTTTTACAACCTGGCCCATGCTATTTACCAAAGTAACTTTTACAGTTGAGCCCACATTGCCCATTGGCACCACATACGCTTTGTTTTCAACTGGATTTGGAAATACACTTACTTCAAGGCCAACTTTTTCCAGGTTAGTCCACCTGTTGGCTGTGATACAAGTATCAGCATCATTTGCCTCCGTGAATGCATTTGCGGCTACTTCAAGACCACTGAGGTAGTAATTTTCAGTTGTTAATGTAGCTAAGTTTGAACCATCAGGAAGAACTTCGTCAGTAGTAGCAGCAAAAGTTACAGGCATTAAGAAATTGCCGTTTGCCGCAGTGAGCACTGTGCTAGCAAAATTTCCGAGGAAAAGTGTTCCATAGGCAGGACTAGGGCCAGTTAAATCTCTTGCAGGAGCCCAGTTGTCAGAAATCACATCATAACCTGAAACATAAAAATCAGGAAAATTATTCACATCAGATGTATTTGCAGGCTCACCTACCAATAATGTATCTGAATCGAACCAACCAAAAAACAATTTAGTACCATCGGCATTTCTCGAAGCTCCAGGGCGGTTTGCCTCAGCAATTCTGTTTGCACCTCCAGGACAATCTCCTACACAGCCTCTCCAGAAATTAAGAAGTTTTAAGGGTCTGAATTTCCAATTGTTTCCTCGCATGTAGACATCTACCATTACTCCACCTATGCCAGGGTAAACTGAGAAGTCGGGCTCACGATCTGTATCTTCCCAACCTGCAACCATGAATGGAGCAAGAAAGTGTAAATTTCCAGCTGCATCCACAGTGATATCAAATTCAAATGTGGTGCTAAAAAACGCCCGAAACTGAAGACCTGGCTGATCTGTAAATTCAATAAAATCACCATCTCCACCCAAAATACTTTGCTTAACACCACTAAAAGAGCAATCAACAAAAAGTGGATCTGCCAGCGTTTCCGAATTTAAAGGTACAGACATAGCAGCTGACCAAGTGAGGCCTCCATCTGTAGTTTTAGAATACATAGGAACATACACTCGCTTTGGCTCAGAATTATCAATTGGAGCACCAACGGCAGCGATGTAACCCACAAGTCCATCTGGAGCAAAAGCAATTTTTGGCCTGGAAATGTTGCCTTCAAACGAAGGAAAAGCAATTTTTGTAGGACTTGCTGTAATATTTAATGGGCTTGTAGTAATGTTAAGCGTAGTCACAATCATAGAATCATCTACAGCTGTAGCATTTCCACCATCTGGCAAGTTTTCTTCTACCGAAATGGCTTTAGCATTTGGCAAAACTGCAATGCTATTGGAAATGAGGTACTTAAAGCGATCTGTACTGGTTTGAAGTTTGAAAACACCGGGAGCGGAGTTGTCCATTTTGTGGATTCCATAACCAAAACCACCCCATGTAGCAGTACCAGATGCATTAGATCCATCGAGAACTGCACCAGTTGCAATGGCATAAGCGTTGCTTGGGTTGGTATTTCCAGGAGGATTGTAAATAACACCTTGAGGATAACGGCCTAGCGCAGGGTTACCTGGTCTTACATTAGGATTGTACAAAATACCTCTGGCTAAAGTAAACGTGGAGCCCCCATTGGTACTCAAATCATAGTAGTACCTAGATCCAAAATCAGCACCACCATTTTCAGGTCCTCCCCGACGAATAAATGCAACTGAATTTGTGGCAGGATTCGAAGCAATGGCAGGGCGTGAACCTCCAATAAGTCCATAAGGATTGAGCGAAGTGCCCAAAGGGACAACGTCAATAGCAGTGGTTCGTGGCCTTACTGGCTTCTTGATTGATGGCTTTACAGACATCTGTTGCGTCGATGGCTCTATAGGAATCTGCTTGAGACTCTTCAGCGAAACTGGTTTTAATTTTGCCTGGCTGCTGATTTGCTTTTGTTGCGCTTGAGTGGTGGCAGCCGCCAACACTAAGGCTAAAATGAAGGTACCGGTTTTTTTCATGGATGTGTTCGATAAAGATTGAGTACACAAATATCAACTAAAATTCCTGAATTTATATTCCAACCATTCATCATATTTTAAAAAAAAAAATTAGCTGAGCTTGATATTCCATTTATACCCTTATTTTTTTATAGTTTTAAAGAATGTAAGGACAAAAAAAATTTCTGTGATAAAAATCACTTTTCGGTAACATGCTTTCACCTACATTGCGACTTAGTTTTTGAACCATGAAAACCATCATATTCCCTACTGATTATTCAGAAACAGCCCTTGAAGCTGGCAAAGTAGCTGTTTGGCTTGCGCAGAAATTTCAATCGAAATTGATTTTTTTTCACTCCATTGTCAACTATATTCAGCCTGATACTCCGCCTGAAATTATTCTTGAAATGACTGAGTCTATCAAGGTCAAGGAAGAAGAAAATCTAAGAGCCTATGCAAACGAACTTTTAGATGCACATGCTCCACTTTTTCCAAAATCGAATCTGGTTTGCATTTTAGAAGACTCATTTTTGCTCACAGATTCTTTGGTTGCTGTATCTGAAGACAACACGGCCGATCTTGTTGTGATGGGAACTACAGGGGCTTCAGGACTAAAAAAAATATTTTTTGGGAGCAACACTGCAAACTTCATTAGCAAAACTCCTTGCAATGTACTTGCCGTGCCCCAAGGTTTTAGTAAAAGAGTAGGTGAAATGCGAACCTTTTCGAAAGTTGCGGTTGGCATAGACCTTCAAAGTCCTGAGAAAGAAGCCATGAGAGCTGTGGAATTTTTCAGATACTTGGCAGACCAAATTGATCTTGTACATGTGTATCCCAACTACCCTGAGCGGGTTTCTGTTAAAGCATTAGAATACGATGCTTTGGTTGCAAAGCTTAGGAAAGAGACAGATTATTCAAGTCTAAATTTATTTCTTGAAAAAACAGAAGAACCCAACGAAACTACAGAAGGGCTGCAACAGTTTATCGATGCTTATAAACCGGAAGCTTTAGGTGTATTTTCTGTGAAGCGCAGTTTTTTCGATGCCCTCTTCGACCCAAGTCGCTCGCTCGATCTTGCTTATCAGCTTGAGATTCCTGTGGTCATTTTCCCGCTCAAGTCTAATAAATAAGGAGTTTGCCGATTGCAGGGGTAGCAGCGTCTGCCGAGAGTTTAATGGTGAAAATGCCTTTGGGCAATGTTTGAAGTGAAAGAATAAACTGTTGCTGACCAAGTTTTGGCATGAGTATGTCTTCAAATACTGCTTTGCCTTGAACGTTGGTAAAAACAACAGAAACAAGTTTTCCCGTCATTGATTCAGGAATTGAAATTGCTATTTGGTTCTGCGCTGGATTTGGAAAAAAGTCCAGATTGAAACGAGTTATACTTTTATAATTGATTGCAGCTGGCGATGTGAGCAAGGTTAGTCTTCGACTGCAATTTACCAATACAGTTCTCATGCGCCGTGCTTGATCTTTGGTGAAAATATTCATACAAGTGTCGTTGGAATAATCCAAGTAGTTTTCTATCATGTTGGTGCTGCCGCATGTAAATCTGCCCCTCTGACAACGGCTGGAGTTCCCACTTTGCGGTGGAGTATCTTCGCAAAAATCTGTTCCGCTACAATCGCTTGCATCACCCCAAATATGAATTAAACCCAAAAAATGGCCAATTTCATGGGTAGCAGTTCTTCCCCTGTTGTAAGCTGGAAACCGGGTATTTGGTAAAAAATTATCTCCAAAAACTTCATAATCTATCACCACCCCATCAGGCAACACATTGGCATTGGATCCATTAAAAGGCACCGCATCGCAAAGCGGCAATTGGGCATAGCCAATTTCATTGTTTGCAATGTCGCAAACCCAAACATTTAGATACAGCGATTCGGGCCAAAGAGAAAGACCCTTCAAGGTTGTGTTATCGCCAATTCCCCAAACAGCTTGAGAACCTTGCACCCTTACAACACCGTTGGTTGGGTTGCCGTCAGGATCTCGCTGTGTGAGCACAAACTGGATTTTGGTATCGACTCCTGCAAGTTGGGTGTTGAAACCCGGTGTGCCTACCATTTTTCTAAAATCCTCGTTCAGTATTTGAATCTGACGAGCAACCCTGGAATCAGGAATATTTCTGCCTGTGCCTATTGGTTCGCCATTGTGAATTACATGCACTACAACAGGAATTTGATACACAGTTGAGTCGTCGAACTGGACCCGCTGCAAACCATCTAACCAATCTTCAAAAGCTTTGCTACCCGGCCCATTGTAGCCCAGTCCAGCTTTTTGCATCACGTCTGGCAGAATTGTAGCACATCCCCTTGGCTGAGAAATGGCGGTAAAAACCATGAAAAGACAAGCAAGGCCAATTAAAAAAGCAACTTTCATACGTCAAAATTAGAAAATGTGTGCGGAAGCGTTGCAAAAACCTGGTGAAGAAATTTTCTGATTTAGCTAAAAAAGTGCTAATCAAAATTTATTTCAGCCTCAAACAACCTGTTCCAAGGGAAAGATATGCGGGGTTTTTTGATGGACAGCCTTGCATCAGCATTTTGTTGTAAAAGAAAGCCATTCAGTTGTAGAACTGCTGCTTGAAACATAGAACTGACTAAAGAATCTGCTACCGAAACAGAGGCAGATTCCCAATACACCGGACTGATGTTCAAACCTATGAGTTGACGCTTCAACCCAGGCCTGATGATGCTGTGATAGTAGAAATCGTCGAGATACCTGTGGGTTGTAAAGCGACTAAATCCATTGCTAAAACCAGTTTGACTTTTTGCTGAAAGTTGCATAGTAATCTGAGCCACCACAGTTCCCAAGGTGTTTCCAGCCGTGTTCCAGGAAGCATAGCCAAACAACTGAGACAGTAAACCTGCATTTGCCAGGCTGAAAAAAAAAGCAGAGTCACCACCTTGAATATCGCCAATGGGATCAATGTCGGCCACAGCTACCTTTTGTCCGGTTTTAATGGCTGCTGATATCTTTTTCACAAACAGCGAGGCATCTGTTTTATGTCTTGATGTGTAGACAAATAAAAGAACATCAGGCCTGTTTTCCACCAAAACAGCAGCAGTAGTTTTCACTATTTCAGAAATCGTTTGCTTCAATGGTTTATCTTCAAATGGCATCACTTTATTGGCATCTGAATCATCTGAAAATAGGACTTGAATACGAATTGGAGATTTCTTCATCTGTCTCGCCAGTAGCAGCATGGCGATTTCATCGGTACCAGTTTGAAAATGAACAAATTTTGCAAGACCCAGACTATCAACTTTGCCACTCAATTTTCTTCTTTCATCCAGGTGAATGCCCCTTGGTTTTGCATCGTCTTGACCAAGCACCAGATAGTCAATAACTTTGTCCTTCACCAAGTTTATGACCAACCGATTGGCTGAGTAGGATCGATTTCTGGCATCTAAATATTCATTTCTTACTTCTAAGGGAATTTGATTTTCGAGGCTTTGTTTTTCTTTTAGCTCCTGATTGGTAATTGGTTTATTCAACTCTGCCCACTGTGCCAATTTTTCCTTATATTTTTCATTTTGGCCGTCTGCTGTAGGTGCCAAACGCATCAAAGTAGATTGAGCATAAATTTGTAATTCCGGATACCTGGTTTTCAATTGTCTCAAAGCTTGCAACCTGGCCCTAACTTGCTCTTTCGATGCTGGGCTTCTTCTCGATGCTACCAAACCACCTTGCGTGAGCATATCAATGGAAATAATTGCCGCTTGGGTATCACTAAAATTAGCCGTAGCAAGCCAATGCGCAATGGAATCGGATTGCCCGTAGACTTTAAAAATACCAAGCCATTGAGATGGAGGAACAACGAGCTGTATTTGGCTTTCCCGAGCCAGAAGCTGAACAAATTGCAAGCATGGAGGCCGGTTATCGAGCGGAACAAACAATACTTTTCGCATTGCGGAAGCCGTTGCCTGCGAAAATGAAAATACCAACCCAAAAAGAAGAATCAATACTGCCCTGAATCGACGAAGATATTGATAGCTATAAAATTGGCCTGTCAAGTTTTCCATGGTCTACATCAAAAAAAACCCTCACAACATGAGGGAATTTTTGAATGAATACACTAAAATTGTTTCTTTTAGATTCCTCCTCCGTTATCGGATAATGAGTTTCTGAAGCATTGGCGCAGCATTTCCAACTTTCAAGGCTACCATATAAACACCTGGCTTGTTTGTTATTGTAACCCTTTTTGCTTTACCTAAATCGTCTGTCAACTTGAAAGGCACATTTCTTCCCAGCAAATCGTAAACAGCCAGGTTCAATTCTGCAAGCAAATCATCGGCTACATTCAGGTAAAAAATGCCATTCTCTGATGGATTGGGATATAGCCTGACAGGCTGATTTTCTGATAAAATTAAATTGGAAACCCTGATAATCACCCGAAACGAATCAATAACTATTGTTCTGTAAATGGAATCCAAGTCTTCTTGTTGCTCAGCTCGCAGCACCACCAAGCCAGTTTCTGCGTCTGTTGGCACATTAACCGTGTCGTTTAAAAAAGTAACGTTGGCAGGTGAACTAAGAAATGAAATGGTTTTAGGTCCGGCAGAATTGCTCAATGTAACGATGGCATATTTTCCACTGCCCACAGTGCGATTCTGCAGGTTGGAGAATCGAAGACTGCTGTTTCGCTTTTGGGCTTTGGTGATTCGCTGCAACTGGTTGATGTAAAGTGTGTCTTTGTTTTTATCAAAAGCAACATCATTCAGGTTGCCAATTTTTGCATCTTTTCCATTCAAGCCTGGCGTAAAATCCAAGTTGTCAAAATTGTTGGTTCCCCGTCCAATTCCGCTTCCCAACAGTGTTTTAACCAGGCCCGCAGGCGATATTTTTCGAATCCGGTTTCCTGTAGTGGTGTCTTGGGAAAAAGGACCATTATCGGCTACATACAAAAAACCTGCTTTGTCAACAGCAATGCCATTGATGGTATTGAACCGTGCATCGAATCGAAACCCATCTTGAAAACCTACCCTGACAGAATCTGGCAAAGGACCTGCAAAAGTGCTCACTTCGCCAGTGATCAGGTTAAGCTTGCGGATGCAGCGGTTGTTGGCATCGCCAATGTACAAAGTGTCTTCATCGGGGCTGAAAGCCAATGCACCACCGTTTTTAAATGGTCCATTTGGCGAAATAAATCGAAAACGCACAGCATCGCCATTCCCATTGACATAGCCAACTTCTTGGTTAGAAACACCTGGAAGTCCGCCTGCTACTTTGGTTCGAGCTCCGGTAATGACATCGTATTTAGCCAAAATAGCCGCCCTGCCATTATCACCCCCTACTTCAATGCTAAACAACTCATTGGTTTTTCTCCTCAGCCTAAGCACGGTCGGGTATTCAAAGCCATTGTTTAGGCTTCGAATGGTTTGATTGGCAAAGTTGTATTTGAAAAGATTTGAGCCTTGTGTGTAATAAAGCACAGAGTCCATGTTGCCGATCTCCAGGCCTGCAATGCGGTTTGGCATTCTGAAAAGCGTGTCTTTGACATTGGTAGCCGGGTTGAGCCGCATCACATATTGACTATCGACAGCAAAAATGATTGTGCCATAATAGATTCTGCCGGTGCTGTCCAGCACCATTTGTGCAGAACCGCCAGCTCCAGAATTAGGGATTGAGCTTAAATAAATTTGTCCCTGACATAGAGAGGTTAAACCCATTAGGACAAACAATAGTAAAATGTGTTTCTTCATTTTGAAAATTTGAGCTTTTGATTCTTGTGTAAAAAACACCGCTTTTTCGCCATAAGCAAAGCTTTAAGCCTTCAACGAGCTAAAAAGCGGTGATGCAGTTTATTGAATAATTAGTTTTTGATTCCTTTTGCCAGTTTTCGTTTCCACCTTCACCTGATAAATGCCAGAAGGCAAATGGGTAACAATGCTAAAGTTTGATGCTTCATTCAATTCCTGAAAAAATACGCCCTTCCCTGCCAAATCATGAATGACCAACCTTCCTTGAATCAGATTGTTGCTGGATATGGTGAATTCACCATTTGCACTTGGATTGGGAAACAACTTGAAATCGACTTCTTCAAGGTTTCTCCTGGCAGCCCAGGTGATGTTGTCCACAGAGAAAACAAGCTCAAACCGGCCATCTTCCTGGCTATAATTGTCATTTGTGATTTGGAAAGCAACTTCTGTTTCGTCTTCGATAGGCGTTAATGTGTATGTGAAATTGTCTTTTAACCACATTCGACCAATTGGGATAAACTCAGAGACTTTACCAAACGAAAGTGCGAAACTGCCTGTTTGGGAAGATTTTACACGAAGAGGAATATTGGTTTGTCCATCAACCTGAGCAATAGAATGAATGCTCAACGTGTTTTCATTGGTCAACATAGCTAAGTTAAGATCAGTGCCACTCAGCTTGAAAGCGTCAAACATAGGGTCAAAATCCTCTGTAGCGCCTTCTGCAATTCTGATCACATTTTCATCTGAAGCCAGGGAGCCTTCTTTGGTCAATTTGAATGTAAGCAACCGTTGTTCCGTTGAAGTTCTCAAGAATGTGCCGTTCGATGCACTTTTTACATTTTCTCTGGCTATCAATACAGGAGCAAGGTTGTTAGTTCTCACCATAAAAGCTTGACCTGCTGCAATGATGTTAGAACCTCCATTTACCCCAACGCCGCCAATATATGATGCATAATTACCAGCAGCGGTATTCCAAACATAAATAGCATTGTTGCAATTGGTTTTTGTCCAGCTTGTAGGCCCTGTTGGCGCATCCCAGTTAATAGCACTTGGGTATGGGTTTGCCAGCAGATTCCAACCTCCGCCACCAAAACCAGCCGCATTGAAAGTAACGGCAAAATTGAAATCTCCGGTGGTAATAGAGCCAGCATTGTCAAATACTCTAACTGTTGCCAGAAAAGGCGCTCTATCAAGAAGCACTCTAAACCCTTTGCCTACAGGTGTAGGTGTGGAAGTAGGAATTCTCCAGCCATTCACTTCCCTAGGCAAAGCTCCAGTGTGGGTAGCTGTTTCTCCATCATACATGAAAACAGTGGCTCTGTCTGCAATTGCAGTCGTGATGTTTGGAGCAGATAACGGAAGGAGAATTCTAAAATTATCGCCCCAGTTGCTCAATGTTTGGCCAGCAACCGGCGTTCCAAGAAAATACCAACCGGCAATACCTGATGTAACATGTCGTTGCCAGATAAAATTGCTTATACCGCTAAGCGTGGCAGTAGAAGGAATTGCAGCGATTCTGGCAGAACCTGCAGCAGTAGATCGCAAGGTGGTTTGAGCAGCATTGAGATTGAGTCTGGCATTTGGGCCTAAAGACATGGTGCCAGTAAGCGAAAACTTTTGAGTACTGCTGGCCACTACAACTCCAGAAACACTGTTGTTGGTAATTTCCCAACTTCCTAAATTGTGATTGGCGTTTGAGCCAGCGAAATTGAAGATTCCAGTTCCAAAACCATTTCCAGAATTGAAAAAAGTGGCAGGACAGTTGAAAGTGCCACTGTTTGAAAAAGCAGAATCCAAACCAAGGTCACCATTGTAGGTAGCGCTGGAGCCCAAGCCAATGAATAGTCCTCTGATATATAATGAATTTACACCAGAATACACAGGCTTTCTTGTGGTGTTTGGAATAATAATTTTCTGGTTGAAAGCCGATGGAACCTGCGTTGGGCTCCAGTTGAGTGGATTGCTCCAATCGGTGCTCACCAAGCCTGTCCATGCTATGAATTGAGGTGTTCCAAGATCTGTTAGATTCGATTTTCCTAATGCCAATCGATTGAGACCATTGGCAAATAAAATGCCATTCTGAGTTACTGTCGTATTCGACCCATTCACTCCGCTAAACGGACCTGAGCCAATAAATTGCCAAGGTTGCGGCACTGGTGGTGCTTTGAAAATATCAAGATCGACCGGAGAGATTGGTCCATTGTAAAAATCGGTGGTCAAATCAGCTTCCAAAGTCAGATTGCCAGTGCCGAAAGTTCCACCAGCAAAAGTTAACTCAGGGAAAAATCTGGAAGATTGAATGCCTGGCAAACTTGAAATAGAAGCTGGACCAGTTGGCGAGGTTCCCGGATTGTTCTGAAAGCCAATGGCAACGGAAGGAGTGCCGGCTGGAGATGTGAATCCACCAACTCTTATTTGTCGGTAGCCGGTAATGGCGCCAATTAGCCCAACATGAAAGTCAAATGTTCCTATAGCTGTTGAGGCAGGCACACTCCATCTATATTGGTTCGTGCCTCCAACGGCTACGGCCACATAACCGGAAACCCGGGTTGGCGTAGCTGCGCCAGTATAAGTAAATATCCTGCCACCGGTCACTTCAATATTGCCAGAAGTGAAGGTTAAACCTGGCACCGAAACATTGGAACCCAGGGTGACTTTGGCACCTGCTGTTTTGTTTATCTCTAAAGTTCCTGAAGGAAATTGAGCACCGGCTGTCATGGTTATGGAACGATCGGTTGTACCTGCCATCTGGATTTTCGCACTTGTGTTTGATGTTCTCTGAATTACTCCGGTTGCACCCACAATCACGTTTCCAGTTACAATCCAGGAATGAAATGAACCACCACCCAAGTTATCGTTGTGCAGTTCCATTGTTCCATTCACAAGCAAGTTGCCTGCAATATTCTGAGTAGCCGAACCAGATGCTACTGCGGCATACCCATAGGATCTGGCTCCTGCATCAATTGTAAGATTACCTGATATTGTGTGGGTGTATGTGTTTGAGGCTGCCCATAAAAAATGGGAGGTTCC
Source organism: Cytophagales bacterium (assembly GCA_038205175.1). Taxonomy (GTDB): domain Bacteria; phylum Bacteroidota; class Bacteroidia; order Cytophagales; family Flexibacteraceae; genus JBBRCC01. Next base: position 16,670 of record JBBRCC010000068.1, read on the forward strand.
TGTATTTTTGATTGATACATTGTTGTACGTTCTTGTGCCTGATGAATTAACAACAAAACCGGCAGGTGCTGTCTGGCCAGGACAAATCCATTCGAAATTTCCAAATGCCTGAAATGCATTTGTTGTCGGCATTGTAGTTGTCACCCCCGAAACCCTGAAAGTTGAAAGCGATCCAAAATTGAATGTTGGATTAGCAATGGCACCCCCATTAAATGCATGGTCATAAATAGAAGTGGTGAGTGAAAAAATAAAAGCATTGTTTGGACTTGAATTCACTGAACCGCCGTTGTTTGTTAATGTACCAGAAATGTTGATTGTTGGATTATTAGTTGCTGAAAAAGTGGCTCCACTGTTGAGAGTTACGGCGTCTATAGCCGTATTGGAAATGCTCATAATTTTATCACCGGCTATGTTATTTCCAGCCACTGTAAAATTGGCATTTCCACTTATCACCAGCCTCCCGCCTATGGTTACAGTTCTTGGAGTACCTCCTGATATGTTCCACAACCTTATGCCAGCTGTTCCTGAAAATGAAAGATTGTTATACGCATTTAAATCGGCCACTGACTGAGCGATAGCGTTTGAATTGTACTCTATAGTGCTTCCGGTGATCGTGTAGGAATTTGTACCTGGGTTGAAAAGTCCTGCGATATAAATGGTGTTAATCGGATCAAATATCCTGCTGTTGGTGTTGCCTTGGCTGATGTCGTTGTATTGACTTGCGGGAATATTTTGGCCAGCCGGGCCATTAAATACAACGGAATTTCCGGTTACTGTATGACCCAATGCAGTTCCAGGAGAATATGTGTTGTTCACAGTAATTGTTCCGGCAGGCAGTACTTTGTTAAAGTTTGAATAAGTAATATTGTGGTATGTGCCTTCCACTACATTTTGCCCTGCCGAAGGTTGGGTGTAATTTACTGTTGTATTGGCTGCGGATGCATTCAATGTATTGATACTTGCATTTCCCCCTAAATTCAAAATGTTGGCTGCACTCAGTGTAAGGCTACCTGCACCTGAGAGATTTGCAGAAACAGTCAACGTTGAAACTGCTTGGGTGTAAGAGCCAGAAATTTCCAGGTTATCGATGCTTTTTGGACTGGAAGCAGTAATGTTTTGAGCCGTGCCCGACAACGTGTGAAGCCCTGAACCTGATGCATAAGAACCTTGCAAATTCATAGCCCCTGTCAAGGCAAGGGTATGGTTGCCAATAGAAAGGTCGAAACCAGTACCGGCATTTACAGTTAGGTTGCCATTGATGGTCATGTTGGCTCCTGATGTTTTGGTGCCTGTGCCTGAAAGTATCAGATTTCGGTAGTTTGCCAGGCTCGAGAGTGTGTAGGTTCCTCCCAAATATTCGAAAGTGCCTCCTAATATACTGGTGAAGTTGCTAAAATCGGCTGTGGGCAAAGTGCCAGTCGAGATTCTAAAGGTTCCAATTCCGGAAACTGCTGCAAAAGAATGGCCTGTGGTGGTACCAGCCGTTAATATGGCACCACTTTGAATGGTCAAATTGCTGCACTGTGCGCCATTGGCAGAAATGGTTACCGGATTGCCAGAAGAAATAACGACATTGTCCAAAGCAGTGGGAGGACCACCTATCGGTGACCAGGTACCGGCATTGTTCCAGTTTCCACCGCCACCGGTAGAAGTGAAAGTGATGACTGGCAAAAATGAAGAAGGCTCTCCTGCTGTCCACTCGCCAGTAAGGGTACTTGAACCTGTGGTAGAAAACGGATTAACGCCAGCTGCACTTGTGCCAGTGGGTACAACCCAAACCAGGCCATCCCAATATCGACCTTCATATAAAGCCTGGTTTCCTGTAACCTCTGTTGGGTTAACATAGCTAAATTGGGCATCGGCTGTGATAGCAGATAAACCAGAAGTAGAAACATCCCACCATTTGCTCAATGCATTTGAACCAGTAGTATTAGGATTTAGACTTCCTACAGCACGAACCGAAACCACCCCTGCTGCCACAGTTGCTGCAAGCGAAGTGATTTCAAATGGTGTGTATAAAGAAGCAGTCCCAACAGGGTAAATCATTTCAAAGTTGGCAGCAGCTGCACCTGATTTTCTCAAAGCACCAATGCCATTGGTGCGAACCATGTTTGTGTTTGAAAATGCCGCACCTGCAACCACATTACCAGCAACTGTTAAATTAAAGCCTCCCAAAGCAATCACACCATCGTTTAAAGTAAGGCTGCCTCCAACCAAAACATTGGCCGTAAGGGATTTGGTTCCAGATGTATTTGTGCTCACATTATTGTATCCACCTGAATTAGGGAAGGCTGGAATATTTTGTGTGGCTCCATTAAATTCTATGGTATTTCCTGTCACTGTATGGCCGGTAGCTGTTCCTGGATTCAAAGTTCCAGCCACACCTATGGTTCCGGCTGGCAATGTTTTGTCTTGATTGCTGAAAGTTAAATTGGTATAGTTAGCCAGCCTCACTGTTTGTCCGGCTGAGTTTTGGTCATACACAAAGGTTGAATTTGTGCCTGGTGTTAAGCTACCAAACACAACAGCTGCTTCTGCATTCAATACGTGTGCAGCGCCACTCATGTCGATGCCGCCCGTGCCTGAAATATTCCCTCTTACGGTGAAAGTTCTGGCCGTGCCTCCAAATACCAGATTGCCATTTGTTAACACCAGATTAGTCAATCGATTTAGTCCCGTGGTGCTCACATTAGATCCTAATGTCACATTTGGTGTTCCTGATGTGTTGTTTATCACGATTGAAAACAATTGGTCTAAAGTTCCATTTGCTGTAAAAGTTTGTGGCCCTGCAGTACCTCCCATCTGAATTACTCCCCGTGCACCTGCATTTCCTATATTGTTGGTGATGGTGCCAGCTGTTTGGTTAAAATCGCCTAATATATTTAGGGTATTGGTCGCACCGTTGTTTGCACCATTGTTGAGGAAAAATATACCCCCGTTTTGTTCAAAACTGCCAATGGTTTGGGTTAGATTAGGACCATTGTCGTCTGAAAATGCAAATGTGCCGGAGCCCGTTGAATTTACAGTCAGTTTTCCAGCAATATTGGAAAGGAACATACTCGATCCGCCTCTCATTCTGACGTTTAGGGAAGCATTTTGGTTGGTTACATTCCAGGTGAAATTGGAGAATATCTGGCCTAATACGCCTGGAATAGCAGTTGTTGTAACCTGAAGCACAGTGCCATCAATCTGACATGTGGAACCTGCTTCCCAGGTAACAACTCCTGACGTTATCCCCTTAATGACATCCTGCCCATTGGATCTATGCAAATAAAAGGAACCACTCTTAAACACTACAGAAGCCCCAGCATTATTGGCTCCAAACTCATTATTTGTATTGGTTTGCCTGATTAGAGTTCCTTGAACTTCTAAAACTATTAAAGCAGTTGCTACTGAAACGTTCGTTCTTAAAGTTGGACTTGCAGTCCCATTATTAAAAACAGCGTTAGCGGATGAACCAATGATAAGCTTCCTGGTACCTCCAGCTACTGAATTAGTAAGGTTAAGCCTTCCAGTATTGATTATCAAAGAATCGCTTATGGTTTTATCAACATTTGAAATGGATCCTATCCTGAAGAATTGTGAATTGCCAGAAAGGTCCACTCTCAACTTAGAATAGTTGCAATCCCTTAAATCAGCTCCCAACGATGTGTTATAGTAACGCACCATATTACCAGATGCTGTGGCATCAAAACCTCCTATGGTCGTTATGGCTCCATTGTTTGGAAAAGCTGTTAGTGTCATGGGTTGCCTGGTACATCCGTTAAAAGCACTTGGGTTTAAATTTAGAGTGAGTACAGCATTGGTTCCATTTACAAAATTGCTGCTTGCAGCTCCAGGAATTAAATAACCCTGAATGGTAAGTCCTCCAAAACCTCCCATAGGTGTCGGAGTCGCCATTATAATACCGGGCGCTGGTCCTGCGGCAAATGCTGGATTATAGAAATTAATAGGAGAGTTAATCTTACTGGTACAATTGTTTGTAAATGTAGTTGCTACTGCCACAGTAAATGTATTACAAAACCTAAACGCCTGATTTCCATTAATTGAAAAATTTGCTGTCGTGGTGGCTGCTCCATTAAATTGGTTGCTACCTAGAGCAGTGTTGTCTGTAATTGATCCAGCGAGGGTTGATGTTCCCGTTGCTGTAAAATTTGCATCGCTTAAGGTAAGGCCAGAACCAGCATTTAAAGTCAGATCAACAATTTGAATAGTTGGATTGCCTGCCCCAACCACTACCGATGTAGCTGCCGGGATAACTACATTGTCCGTGGTAATAGGCATTAAACCACTGGACCAGTTGGCGTCTACGTGCCAGGCTCCTCCAGATGCTCCTATGTAATTGTTTTGAGCAGAAAGCGAGACACTCAAGAGAAAAAGAACAAAGGTGAATGCAAATGTGCATGCAACCTTACCTAATGCAAAGGCGGGTAAGAATCGGTTCATAATTGGCTTTTGGTTGTATTTCTACACAAAAATGAACTATTGTATTAGGCTTTGGTTTTTTACGCTTTAACCATTGAATACCAGTATTTACCAAACTTTGGGAACCAATTTCTTATACCCGGCAGGTATTGAAGATCAAAGCTATACATGCTTTGAACCAAAGTGATGAAAGGTTCATTAGCTTTGCGGCTGAAACGGTATGGAAGACAATAATTTAAAAGAGTGCCTCAGAATTATTGAGGAAAAAGTAGGTAAAGGCAAAAGCCAGGAATGGACCGATGGCGTGTTTGCTCAAATAAGCGATGAGATTTTGGCAGAAACTAAAGTTGTGCTAAGCAAAAATACGCTGAAGCGACTCTTTGGAAAAATGCGCACACCAAACGACTACCACCCGCAGCGGGAAACCAGAAACGCACTGGCAAAGTTTGCCGGGTATGAAAACTGGAACCAATTTGTGGTAACTAAAACTGGCAAAGTTCCAGATGTAAATCAAGATTCAGTGTCTATCAAGTTGCCCCGGCGCAACACCTGGCTTGTGGTTGCTGCGATTTTACTTGTAGGGTTAGCAGCCTGGTACTTCACATCCGAACCTCAGCCGCCACCAACGAATATACCTCTTTCGCTCACCATAAAAAATCCCGTAGACACAGCGCCATACACTCTGGTGGCCAAATATGATTCCACCTACGAGGGCATTAACTCATGTATATTGAGTTTAGGAGATGAATTTCAGCTTTCATCGCAATCGAGCACCTATACCGAATTTATGGAATTGCCGGTTTTCACATGGCTCTTTGTAAAAAATGGGAAGGATTTGATTTTCTCTCAGACTGTGCATGCCTTGTCGAAAGGCTGGGAAGCATTTTATCAAAAAAAGAAAAAGTACACCAAGGTACCTAACCAGGTATGGAAAAAGCCTGGCAAAGTATCGTTCGACAAAAAATGGTTTGCAGACAGAAACCTTGACACGTCCAGGTTCGAAATTCAGTTTAGAAACGTGAAAAACTTTGAGCTGGATGGCGATAATTTCACCTTTGAAACCAGGGTATTAAAACATTCTCAACTTCAAAGTTGCTCAGGAAATACCTATAAAATATTTGGCGAAGGTGGCCATTTGGAGGTTTCTCTTTTTTCTCCCTTTTGTGCCCAGCACAATTTCATTAACCTCAACGAGCTGTTTATCAGTGGCCGAACAAACGACCTGACCGATTTAGGACATAAGGTGGGTGAGTATTTGACCATTAAAATGGAAGTGAAAAACAAAAACCTGAAACTAACGCTCGACGGCAAAGCGTGCTTCGACAGGTCGTACACCAAATCAATGGGCAAAGTTAAAGCCATTATATTCGGCTTGAGCAATTTCAACGATATCGACTACATAAAAGCCTGGGATGCGAAAGGCGAATTGGTGGAGAATCATCAGTTTTAGAGGCCTGGACTGCAATTGGCTTATCCTGAAAATGTAAAGATCGAAGCTTAACAGGTAATTGACCCGAACCTTATGTGCTGTTTTTATAGACCAGTTCTTATCAATTATTTCGAAGGAGAAAGTTCCTCCAAAATATTTTTAAGGCTTAACCTTGTTTTAACCGTGGCCACCCAACTACTGGGAGTGGAAGTTAGACATTGCGGTCTAATTATGTAAATGATAGTAGTTGTAATATAACAGGGATTGAACCAGACTCGGGAATTTTGCAGGTTCAATTTTAACCAACTCAAGCCTGAAACTGGTTGTGCTAAAATTTCAACTGCAAATCATTAAGCAGGGCTGCATGAATTGATCCATCATGAAGATAAATAGATTTACAAAAATAGGTATTTGGGTATTTGGAGCCATTGTTGGCGTGGTGGTTTTAGTTATCATTTTTATATCCCCGATTACCAAATACCTGGTAGAAAAATATGATACAAAATACACCGGGCGGGAAATAAAAATGGATTGGGCTTATGTTAATCCGTTTACTGGCTACCTGCATTTTGAAGGTCTGAAGGTGTATGAATGTGAAAGCGATACTGTCTTTTTGTCCATTGCCGGGTTTAGCCTCAATTTTGGGATCTTCAAGGCCATTTCGGGCAAATATGAAATTTCGGAATTGACCTTGCATAAACCTTGGGCAAGGGTGGTGCAAAATGGCAACCAATTCAATTTCACTGATTTGCTGGTGCAGTTTGGGCCTAAAGAAGCTCCCAAAGACACGGTTGAAAAAGAACCAGTTAAATTTAACCTGCTAAACGTAAAAATTGAAAAAGGAGAGTTTCACTTTCATGAAAAAACAATCCCAATCATTTATTTTATTAAAAATGTTGAGCTGGAATCTACCGGTTTTCGGTGGGACAACGATGAAACATCTTTAAAACTGGCATTTGAATCTGGCATAGGAACAGGAAAAATCAGCTTTAACTCCAACATAAACCTGAGCACATTGGATCATAAATCCAGGGTGTTGGTTCAGCATTTTAACCTGGAACTGCTTGCTCAGTATTTGAAAGAAATTTCAAACTACGGAACATTGACAGCCATTCTCGATGCCGATGTGGAAACAACAGGTAATTTCAAGGACCCTAAAAAGATAGACGCTAAGGTGAAACTCGATATTTCTGATTTTCACTTTGGCAAAAACAAGGAAAACGACTATGCCTCTTTTGAACATTTGAAAGTGAGAATAAGACAGATAAGCCCATCGGAAGGGATATTCTTTTATGATTCGATAGCCTTGACCAAACCTTATTTTAAATTCGAACGCTACGATTCGCTCGACAACATACAGACTACATTTGGTGTAAATGGCGAAAAAGTGACTCAGGTCAATTCGGACGAAAAGAAGTTTAACTTGATCTTAGAAATAGTAAAGTATGTGCGCCAACTCACAGAAAATTTGTTGAGTGGTCAATACACGCTCAATAGTTTGATTGTGTCGGATGGCAACCTGATTTACAACGACTACACGCCCCGTGAAAAGTTTTCGCTGGCAGCCAATCC
>JBBRCC010000069.1:0-23775 GCA_038205175.1 Cytophagales bacterium
GGTGAACTGGGACGAAAAACCACTGAATGGCCGAACAGTGCGAGTAACAGAAACTTCTGAACAGAAATGTAAGGGCGAAGCCAGCCTAAGCTTGCCATACGACGATGCCTTGTTTTTTCCCAACGTGGTGACCCGCAACAACGATGGGCAAAACGACCAATTTGTGATCGGGAACCTCCACCTGAAAACGAACTATCGCTTCTCCATTTACAACCGCTGGGGCAAAACTGTCTTCCAGACCGACAACTACCAAAACAACTGGCCAGCCACCGACGACAAACCTGGCACGTATTTTTATCGCCTGGAAATGGGTGGAAAGGTGTTTACGGGCTGGGTGGAGGTGCTGGGGGAGTGAAAGTGAAAAGTGGGGAAGTTGCGGGTTGCGAGTTGCGGGTTGGGAGTGTTGATGGCTAAAATACTCTGCATCGATTAATTTCAGGGCAAGAAAGTGGGAAGTGACTACTTCGCAGCCAATGTCGTTTAGTTATAGGCTTTGTTAATTTACCTCACCCTAAATCCCTCTCCAGTGGAGAGGGACTTGTTTGCTTAACGGCATTGACTTCACATCCATTAATTTTTCTCACATCCTGCTACCACCAGCACAAATTCGCCTTTGGGTGCATGAGTTTCAAAATGACGGGCCAAGTCCTGAAGACTTCCCCTAACGGTTTCTTCAAACATTTTGGAAATTTCCCGGGAGACTGAGGCTTTTCTTTCCGATCCGAATACGGCGGCCAATTCATTCAAAGTTTTCAAAATCCGGTGAGGAGATTCGTAGAAAACCATAGTTCTTTCTTCGGCTGCCAAATAGCTGATTCGGGTTTGTCGACCCTTTTTTTGTGGCAAAAAACCTTCGAACACAAACTTGTCGCAGGGCAAGCCACTCACCGCCAGAGCAGGAACAAATGCAGTGGCTCCAGGCAAACATTCCACATGCAATCCTTCGGCCACGCAAGCCCGAACCAACTGAAAACCTGGATCTGAAATGCCAGGTGTGCCGGCATCGGTCACCAGGGCGGCTTTTCCACCGGCTTTTAGTTTTTTCACCACTTCGGGCGTGCTGGCGTGCTCATTATGAGCATGATAGCTGAACATTTTGGCCGAAATTTCGTAGAGCTTCAACAGTTTTCCGGTATTGCGGGTGTCCTCAGCCAATACAAAATCAACGGCTTTCAACACTTTCAAGGCCCTGAAAGTTATATCGTCTAAATTGCCAATGGGTGTTGGCACAAGGTACAATCCCTGCTTGATTTCTGAAGTTGATACCACCATATTGGCGGGCAAGCTAGCAAGATTTACCAACCCGTTTCACAGATAAAGTAGCCTTTTTTGACCCGGAAAGAACAATTTTAAGCAGTTTTGACCTCGCATGACACATCTCGAATGGATTGAACTGCTTTCGGTGCTATCCGGCATATTGGCCGTATGGTTCAATGCCCGGCAAAATATTCTTGGATGGCCGGTTGGGCTTGTAAGTATTTCTCTGGCTGCTATTGTGTATTGGCATTCCAAACTTTTTGGCGAGTTTGCTCTTCAAGCTTTTTTCGCCATTTCGTCTGTTTACGGCTGGATGAACTGGGCAAAAATGCATCAGCAGACGCATGCATCTTCGCCAAAACCTATTGTGGTAGCGTCTTGGGGTCACCTGTTTGTTTGGGTGCTAGCAGGACTGCTTGGAACCATCGGTTGCTACTATTTGTTAAACCAATTCACCAATGGAGACTTGCTTTGGTGGGATAGTCTTATCACTGCATTTAGTTTGGTTGGGCAATTGATGCTGGCCCGAAAAGTGATTCAAAACTGGTTGATTTGGATAGCAGTTGATGTGCTGGCGGCCGGGGTTTACTTTTACAAAGAATTGTATTTTATGTCGATAGAATTTTTGATTTTTTGTGGACTGGCATGGTGGGGCTACAGGCAGTGGAAACAAAAATCAATATGAAAAAAGTAGCCATCGTTGGCCCGGAATCGACTGGCAAATCTACTTTATCGGCCCAATTGGCGCACGAGCTTGGCACGGTATGGGTGCCAGAATATGCCCGTGAATATTTGGACAAACTTGCTGTAGCCTATGATGCTAGCGATCTGGAGGTTATAGCAAAAGGACAACTTGAGCTGGAAGTAAAAATGGCAAGTCAGGCCAAAGACTTTTTAATCTGTGACACCAATTTGCTGGTGATCGAAGTCTGGGCCGAACATGCCTATGGCAACTGCCCGGAATGGATACGAAATCATGTACGGTCAAATCTATATGACTGTGTTTTCCTCACCAATATCGACCTGCCCTGGCAACCAGATCCACTTCGGGAACACCCGCATTTGAGGCAATATTTTCTCCAGGTTTATCATGAAAAATTGATAGAGATTCAACAACCCTTTACGCTAATTTCAGGCAATGAAGACCGCAGGCGATTGACTGCGCTCAACCATTTAAAACTGAGCAACCAATGCTTTGCGATTTGATCTTATGTAGCCAGCACCTTACACAAATTTGCTGCTTTGCTTCATCATGCTACTTTTGAGGGCATGTTTTGTCGGTTTTTTCAGACTATAAATTTTTTACTCCTTCTTGGCCTGTGTTTTTGGCTAAAAGCTTGTTCTGAAAAGGACGAGGCAAAAACACCAATTGCCGATACCACAGCGGTATTCCACACGGGCAATATCTACCCTGTTTCAACTTGCAGCCCATGCCATGCCGACATTTGCTCCACTTACCAGCATACAGGCAAAGGCAGAGCATTGATGAAACCCGAATTTGAAACCTTGCAGGAAAGATTGCCATCAGACATAGTGCACGATGGATTTAAAAACCTGAGTTACCAGGCACGTTGGAAAAATAATACCATCAATATCCTCGAATTCAGGCTGCACAATAAAGACACCATTCACAAACTGAATTATGATGTAGCTTATGTGATCGGTTCAGGAAATCAAACCCGATCATATCTGCGTGAAGTGAATGGATACTTGTATGAAATGCCACTTACATGGTACAGTATCAAACAGCATTGGGACTTAAGTCCCGGCTATGAAAAAGGTGCGAATTCAAGATTTTCAAGACCCATTGGCAGCGAATGTTTGGGTTGCCACAATTCGTTTGAAGAATATGTGCCAGAGTCTGTGAACCGGTTTTCGGGCATTGGCCATGGGATAGGTTGCGAAAAATGTCATGGAGACCCCGGGCAGCATTTAAAATGGATGCAAACGGGTAAAAAAGAAAAAGGAAGTGGGTTGGTGAATCTGAAAACTTTGCCCCTGCAAGTCCAGCTCGATGTGTGTAGGCAGTGTCATTTGGAGGGAGTTAAAGTACCCGTTTTGGGCAAACAAGGCGACTACGAACCGGGAAAACTTCTAAGCGACTATTGGCATATTTTTATTCCTAATTCTGAAGGCTCGGGAGAATTTGGCTTTGCTTCGCATGCCGAAAGGTTGCAGATGAGTGCTTGTTTTAAAGGGTCGAACGGTAAACTGAACTGCATTTCCTGTCACGATCCACATGCTTCAAATCCTGGTTTGGAGGTTTATGTGGCAAAATGCCAAAGCTGTCATACTGAAGGTCACGAAGTGGTTTGTAGTGTTCCTGCATCCAAAAAGAACTCCAACAACTGTGTGAGTTGCCACATGAGCAAAAGCGGCACCACAGATATTCCACATGTGTCGAGCCATGACCATTTCATTCGCAAAAAGCCAGGCAAGACTGCCACAAAATCAACCGGAAAGCCGGAACTTATCAGTTTTACAGAAGGCAAAACTTCGGACAGGGATCTGGGTTTAGCCTATCTCAACTATTTCGAAACCCAATCGCTCGACAGCAGCTACCTCAACAAGGTTTCAACATTCATCCAGGATTTAGAACCCGAATTTCAACTAAAATATTTCTATCTGGCTGGAAAACCTGCCCCGGAAACTCTTTTAAAACAGGCTTCCAGCGATCCTTACACCTTGTTTTATCAGGCAAGTCTTTGCTCTGATGAGCGCCGTTTGAAGTGGTACCGTGATATTCATGCCTTAGCCATATATAACATCGATCTGCGTTTTCAAGTGGCGCAGCGTCAGTTTTCCGCAGGACAAGAAAAGGAAGCTATTGATGCATATCAGCAATTGTATGAGCTAAATCCTGATAACCCCAAAATGTTGGTAAACCTGGGTTTTTACTTGCTCAACCATGATTTGAAAAGAGCCATGATGATGCTTCAAAGGGCGGTTCAACTTGATCCTGATTATGTTTTGGCCAGGGAAAATTGGGTTAAAGCATGCCTGATGGCGGGAAATAACCTGGAGGCTTTGCAACAACTCGATATACTTATTTGGCAAAAACCGCATGAAAAACGCTATGCCATGCTAAAATCAGAATTGGTTGGAGGCATAAAAAAGTAATATTTGCCGGCAACAACGTCAAAAATTCTTCATACTCATATTGAAAAAAGAAAACCTGTTCAACAGTGCCGTCATCGTTTCAGCACTAGGCTATTTTGTCGACATCTACGACCTCATTTTGTTCAATGTGGTGAAAAAAGCCAGCCTCATGGACCTGGGCTATTCAGGACAAGAATTGAAAGACACCGCTATTTTCTTATTCAACATGCAAATGACGGGTATGCTGATTGGCGGTTTGCTTTGGGGAATCTGGGGCGATAAAAAAGGCCGGGTTTCAGTGTTGTTTGGTTCTATTTTCATGTATTCTGCCGCCAATATTGCCAATGGATTTGTGTGGGATGTCCCATCTTATGCCGTGATGCGACTTGTAGCAGGCATTGGATTGGCTGGTGAGTTGGGTGCTGGCATTACACTGGTTTCCGAAGTGATGAGCAAAGAAAACCGAGGCTATGGCACCATGATTATTGTAACTATGGGTGCACTCGGAGCAGTATTTGCCGCCATGGTAGCCGATGCATTTAGCTGGCAAACAAGCTATTTTGTAGGCGGGGGCCTAGGCATGGTTTTGCTGCTGATGCGGGTTGGCACACTGGAGTCAAGTATGTTCAAACATACCAGGCAAAGCGGTGTGAAGCGGGGCGATTTCTTGATGCTCTTTACCGACAAAAAAAGGTTTGCAAAATACATAGCCTGCATTGCCGTGGGGCTACCTGTTTGGTTTGTGATAGGCGTTTTGATTGCCATGTCGGAATCAGATTTTGCAGTAGCGCTCAACGTGCAGGGTACCGTTGAAGTAGGGCAAGCCATCATGTTTTGCTACATAGGTTTGTCGGTCGGCGATTTACTGGGTGGAATTTTGAGCCAAACCATGCGTTCCCGGCGGAAGGTGGTGTTCATTTATTTGGGCGCCTGTTTGATTCTGAGTGCTGTATTTCTGTTCACCGAGGGCCAAACCGAAGGCACTTTTTACTTCATTTCCTTTTTGCTCGGTGGCGCAACGGGCTATTGGGCATTGTTTGTTACCATTGCCTCAGAGCAATTTGGCACCAATATCCGCAGCACGGTTACCACCACAGTACCTAATTTTGTTCGGGGTGCTGTGGTTCCCATCACCTTGGGCTACAAAGGTTTATTACCCTTCATGGGGGTGGTTGGCTCGGCCATGCTTGTGGGTGTAGTATGTGTGTCTCTGGCCGCATGGGCCACCTGGTATCTTAAAGAAACCTTTGGCAAAGACCTGAATTACGTGGAGTTGTCTTAGTTTTTTAAAAATCGTTTGACAGGGGAGAAACCAGTTGGTGTTTTTATAACTTGTTCATTTTCCGAAGAAATTCCTTGCAGATTATTGTCAGAAGTTGGTAGGGTTTTCTAATCCCGGGCTTGTTCAACCAAAAACCGGTTTGACCTGAAACTTCTTTTTTGCTTGATTCTTGATTAAAAAAATCACTCCCCAAACAGCGCCCTGCACATATATTCCACGCTGCTGTCTGTTTTAAGCTTCAGGTCAAATTTCTTGGTATCGAGACCTTTTAGGCTATATTTTGAGAGATACATGGTTTTGTAACCCAGTTTGTCGGCTTCTGCAATCCTGTTTTCAATGCGGTTTACGGCCCTGATTTCACCACCAAGACCAACTTCTGCTGCAAAACAGGCTTCCTGAGGCAAAGGAATATCCAATAAGGAAGAAACCAACGACAAACAAACTGCCAGATCAATGGCTGGGTCTTCTACTTTGAGGCCACCAGCAATGTTGAGAAACACATCGTAGGTGCCAAACCTGTATCCTGCTCGCTTTTCCAATACAGCCAACAACATGTTTAGCCGCCGTGGATCAAAACCTGTGGCAGATCTTTGTGGCGTTCCATAGCTGGCCGGGCTCACCAAAGCCTGAATTTCAACCAACAAGGGACGGTTTCCTTCCAAAGTGGCGCCAATCGCAATTCCGGGCGTGATGTACTCACGCTGTGATATCAAGATTTCTGAGGGGTTATCCACTTGTCGCAAACCACTCCCCTGCATTTCATAAATGCCCAATTCTGCGGTTGAACCAAATCGGTTTTTCACAGTCCGCAAAAGCCTGTAACTCAGGTGGCGGTCGCCTTCAAAATTCAACACCGTGTCTACCATGTGTTCCAAGGCTTTGGGTCCGGCCAGGCCACCGTCTTTGGTGATGTGACCAACCAAAAAAACAGGAATATGAAGTTCTTTGGCCATTTTCATCAGCGAAGCTGCACATTCCCGCACCTGCGAAATGCTGCCCGGAGCCGACTCCAGCATTGGATTGTTAAGCGTTTGAATACTGTCGATAACCAACAAGCCCGGCTCGGTTTCTTCAGCCGTTTGAACGATGGTTTCTACATTGGTTTCAGTGAGAATGTAGCACTCCTTATTAATTGAAGGCAATCTTTCAGCCCGCATTTTCAACTGCTCGCCGCTTTCCTCGCCCGACACATACAAGACCTTCACTTGAGGCAAACCCATGGCCACTTGCAGCATCAAAGTTGATTTGCCTATACCTGGCTCACCGCCCAACAAAACAAGCGAACCAGCCACAATGCCACCGCCAAGAACTCTGTTTAGCTCTTTATCGGGTGTAATTAACCTGGGTCTATCTTCGTGCCTGATATCGTCCAGGAGTTTGGGCACAGCGGCTTTCCCCGCTCTCGGAGCCCGGCTGGTTGCAGTTGGTTTTCCGGTTTGAATGGTTTCTTCCACCAGCGAATTCCAGGTGCCACAAGAAGGGCAACGACCCGCCCATTTGGCATTTTGGTGGCCGCATTGCTGACAAATAAAAACGGTTTTGAACTTGGTCATGTGTTGAACTAAAGAAACCTATGTGCAAATGAAGCAGAAGAGAGCTTATTGCAATTGATAGCGAATGTTGAGGCCAATGGAAAAAGTGTTGTTGTAAGAGCGCAAACCGTTTGTGAACACCCTACGGGAAATTCCATTTCGAATGTTGTGGTAAGTAAATTGAAACGTCCATCGAGACCGAGTCGCCATCGTTCAGTTACATTCACATCTAAACCTAAGCCTGCAAACCCATTAAATTCCGTAGCACTAAATTCTGCGGGGTTGTTGAAAACGAAATTGTTGTATCGGTCTTGCAGCGGAAAATGAATCCACAATGCCCCATCTAATAACACATTGAGCTGCACACCAAGCAGACCGTAGAAATGAATTTTTTGCTGAGATGCTGCCCGCCAATCGTACTTGATGCCTACCGGAATGGAAAAATAGGTTTGCTTAAACTGGAAACGAACGCTGGTATCCCGGCCATAAGGAGCTTCGAGTGTGGCCACTTTTTTGATCAGTCCAAATTCGGCAAACATGTTCACCGAATTTTTGAAATCGACCTGAAGCGTGAGATACCCTCCCGGCGTTCCTGTTCTTGGTGTGCTCACAGAATCCAGGCGAACAGATGAGTTGTATTTGGTAGAAATGAATGTAGGCCTAAAGCCTATTCTGTACTTGATTTGCTTGTCGGATTGCAAGCCGCTTTTTTGGTTTTTCTCGGCAGATGGACGAGTTGGCAGGTAAAAATCGTTTTGAGCAGATAATTCAGTTGCTGCACAAACAAATCCAATGACCACATTCAACAAAATTTTGCTACTCAGGTTTTTCAAAATATTCACAGTTTAAAAAATAAATTACGATGCATGAGGTATTAAATCCTTCAGCTGAAACTGAATAGATTTCACTTCACGAAACAAGTTAAATTCTAGCGAAAAGGCCAGATCAAAAGGTTTTCCACTTTTCACCAATTGAATGTGCTTACCCAATCCAAAGCCGATGCCATCAAAAACCTGATGCTTTTTATCGGCTGGCGAAAAACTAAGTTTCAGATGCGATGCACCCCCTTTTTTTGCCTCCAACTCTCTCGATGCACCTGTATCGAAGAGGTTTCGTGCCACGAAAACAGGGTTCATGTGACCAGGCCCAAACGGACCAATTTGCTGCATCACTTCTATGAATTTCTCTGAAATCATGTCCAGAGGCATTTCCAAATCAATGTCGACCACGGGCACTTGTTGTTCAGCAATGATGGATGCAGCAACTACTTCTTCAAACTTATCGATAAACGCTTCAAGATTTTCGGGAAGCATGGTAAGCCCTGCAGCATGTGTGTGCCCGCCAAACTGAAGCAACAAATCGGAACAGGCTTCAACTGCATTGTACAAATCAAAGCCATTTACCGACCGGGCCGAACCGGTGATTTTACCATCGTGCTCGGCCAGAATAATGGTGGGTCTATAAAAATTTTCGATGCAACGAGACGCTACTATACCCACAATGCCTTTTTTCCATTCCGGATGAAACAACACAGTAGATTTGGACTGCATCAACCGTTCGCTGCTGCGAATCATCTCCAATGCCATTTCAGTGGTGTTTGAATCAGATTCTTTGCGATCATTATTATTTTGATTCACCAACATGGCTCGCTCAATTGCCATGTCCAGATTTTCTTCCAGCAATAAATCGAGTGCATTGTTGGCATGCTCCATTCGGCCAGCAGCGTTGATGCGTGGCGCAAGCCCAAACACCACTTTTTCCACATCCAAATCAAAGGCTTCACCTTTTCTGGTAAAACCTGCCACCTGCAAGAGCGCTTCAACCCCAGGCCGTGGATTTTCATTCAGCTTTTTCAAACCAAAATAGGTGAGAATCCTGTTTTCTCCTGTCATCGGCACTATGTCGGCACCTATGCTGACGGCGTTGAGATCCAGGTAGTCCCAAGCCGTTTCTTCAGGCAATTCCATGGCCTCACAGGCAGCTTGAATAAGTTTAAAACCAACGCCGCAACCTGAAAGCTCTTTAAAAGGATATGCGCAATCAACTTGCCTGGGGTTTAGCATGATGCCTGGGGGCAGCTCTTCACCCGGCTTGTGGTGATCGCATACTATAAAGGCGATACCATATTCCTTTGCCTTGGAAATTTTATCTACTGCTTTGATGCCGCAATCCAAGGCAACCACCAGGGTGTATCCATTTTCTTTGGCAAACTCTACGCCCTGCCAGGAAATGCCGTAACCTTCGCTGTAGCGGTCGGGAATGTAACGACCTGCATCAAAGCCTTGCGAGTGGAGAAAATGGAACATCATGGTAACAGAAGTGGTGCCGTCGACATCGTAATCACCATAAACCAATACCTTCTCCTTATTTTCAAAAGCGAACAACAACCTACGCACCGCCTCCGACATGTTTTTCATCAGAAAAGGGTCGTGCAGCTGGCTCAACTCAGGCCTGAAAAATGCTTTGGCATCGTCGAAGGTTTTGATGCCTCTTTGCACCAAAATGGTGCCCAACACAGGGTTGATGTTGATGGCTTGACAAAGGGCTTCTACTTCTTCCTGAACTGGAGTCGGTTTAAATTGCCAAAGTTTATTCAGCTGAAGGTTATTTTGGATTGTTTCCATAAGAAATGAAAGTTCAAATTATTGGGTTTAGGTAGTATACTTCAATCAGATTTTTTAGTAAAGAGTTGCTATTTAACTAATTATAAAACTTTTTAAAAACAAAGGTATTCAAATTTTATCGCCTGATTCGATTCACTTCTTTTAAATAAGCCGCTAAAATTTTGCCGCTAAATGGACTTTTGACATCCATGCGTTCGGGGTGCCACTGAACACCCAACGCAAAAGGGTGTCCTGTTTTCTTTCGGGTTTCTGCACTCATTTCCAAGGCTTCGGCCACGCCATCAGGCGCAATGGCGGAAACCAGCCAACCCGGTGCAGGTTTGTCGACTGCTTGGTGGTGTTTGCTGTTGATGGTGCCCGATTTTTCGCCAACCAACCGATACAAAAAAGTCCCTTCCTGAACTGTAACCGGATGAATGGCATCGTAGCCTACGGTTGTGTCGGTGTGGGCAGTGGTTTCTCCCACATCTTCTGGAATATCTATGATTAATGAACCTCCGGCTGATACATTCAAAATCTGTTCGCCCCGGCACACACACAAAAGCGGAATTTTGTTGTCGAGGGCATAGCGAATAAGCTTGATTTCCAGGCTGTCACGGTATTCATCAATGGCGCCACAACGCTCTACATCATCGGCTTTTCCATACAAAGACGGGTGAACGTCTTTGCCTCCGGTAAGCAAAAAGCCAGCAGCTTCTTTCATTAGTTTTTCTATTTCGGCCAATGGCTTTCCGTATGCCGACGCCCAACGCACTTTATGGTCTATTTTGCCAATCCAAAGCGAATAAGAAAGGTTGTCATATTCCTTAGATATAAGTATGAGGGGTGCTTTTTGCTGTGCCATCGACTGAAAAGTGAGTAAAAGGAACCCCGCCACCCAGGCAGCATTTCGAAACAAGCCTAAGAAAAATGGGTTCATAAAATAAATAGCTGAAATTTGGGGCGAAGATAAACACCTCACACCAATAAGCGGAAACAAACGAACAAACAAGATGAATTGGAATACATTAAACAAGCTGGAACAACTCGAAGAAATCAAAACTATTTCGGAAAAAGAACCCGTTGTTATATTTAAACATAGCACCCGATGTTCCATCAGCAGCAGCGCCCTCGACCGGCTCGAACGCCATGCAGCCAAGTCAGAAAAAATCGGGTTTAAGGCTTATTTTTTAGATTTAATTGCCTTCAGGCCTATTTCAAATCAGATAGCCGATGCGTTTGGGGTTGAGCACCAGTCGCCTCAAGTATTGTTAATCAAAGATGGAAAATGCGTGTACAACAATTCGCACATGGGAATCAGTTTTTTGGAATTGCAGGAGCAAGTCAAATCTTAAATCAATCATCAGGTTTCCCAGGAAGTTGGCTACTAAATTAATTTAAAAGACTGCGAGACTATTATTTGTATATTTCCCTCTATTTGGGAAGAGTTAATAGCGAGACCAAAACTGGCAAATAACCTTCAGCAATTTTTCGCAAAGCCTAATATCACTTTCTATCCTTGTTTTATATAGGATTACACCTGCAGGCACTGAGCTTGAACCAAACAACGGGGAAAAAGCTTTAATTTCTGTTTGCCAAATTAATTCTCCATGAAATTGGATTGGTGGTATTCTATGGATTTCTTTTTGATTTACCTTAGCAGCAAAATATCCACAAACCATGAACACACCCCAATTGCACAAAAACGTTCTATCTTCGCTAAAACAACTGTTTTTTGCTGTTTTACTGTTTGCTGTAGGCAGCAGCCTCCAGTCTTGCCAGTACAACACCATGGTAGAAAAACAGGAAAAAGTAACCGCATCATGGGCACAGGTACAAAACGTGTATCAACGTCGGGCCGATTTGATTCCAAACCTGGTGAACACTGTGAAAGGTGCAGCAGATTTTGAAAAAAGCACCCTCGAAGCGGTAATGGCCGCCAGAGCAAAAGCCACTTCAGTCAATATCAATGCAGAAAACCTGACCCCTGAAAAAATTGCAGCCTTTCAACAAGCCCAAACCGGATTGAGTTCGGCTTTGGGACGCTTGCTGGCAGTAAGCGAAAACTACCCACAGCTGAAGGCCAATCAGAATTTTTTAGAACTTCAGGCTCAACTTGAAGGAACAGAAAACCGCATCAGCACTGAGAGAATGAAGTTTAACGATTCTGTGTTTGACTACAATGCCTACATTCGCAAGTTTCCAAACAATTTTGTTGCTTCATCATTTAGCTTTGAAAAGAAGGGTTATTTTGAAGCAGAGGCGAAAGCACAGACTGCTCCGGAAGTAAAATTTTAACCTGTAAAAGAATGATAACCGAACCAAACACGGAATTTTTTAACCTGGAACAGCAAACTTTCATAGAGCAAGCCATTCAAAATGCTGAACTACAAACATCGGGCGAAATAAGGGTTCATATCGACAAAATTTGCAGAGGTAATGTACTCGACAGAGCATCTGAAATTTTTGCAGAGCTCCACATGCACGAAACAGCATTAAGAAATGGTGTACTGATTTATCTGGCCTACGACACCCGCAAGTTTGCCATTTTGGGAGATGTAGGCATAAACCAAATTGTGCCGGAAAATTTTTGGGACGATATTAAGGTACGTATGCAAATAAAGTTCAGGGCAGGGCAGTTTGCCGATGGCCTGGTGGAGGCAGTGCACATGGCAGGTCAAAAGTTGATCGATCACTTTCCGAAAGGTGAAAACAACCCCAACGAACTAGTAAACCATATTTCTTTCGACTTGGGGAAATGAAAAATCTATTAATAGTTGCCTTATTCTTCCTCCAGCTTTTGGCGCAAGCGGCATTGCCTACTCAGCCTAATCCGCCCAGGTTGGTCAACGATTTTGCACGCTTGCTAAGCCAGCAGGAGGCAAGCCAATTGGAGCAAAAACTCAGGCTTTACAACGATAGCACCTCAACCCAGATCGCCGTCGTAACTGTAGTTAGTCTGGATGGCTACGACGTGGCTGACTATGCCGTGAAGCTGGCGCTCGAATGGGGAATTGGCCAAAAAGGAAAAAACAATGGCCTGTTGCTACTCATTTCGAAAGATGACCGAAAGGTGAGGATCGAAAACGGGTACGGCCTTGAAGGTGCGCTTACCGATGCCCTCAGCAGCCGAATCGTTAGAAACGAAATATCTCCTTCCTTCAAAAACGGAAACTACTATGAAGGAATTGATGCAGGTACCGACGCCATCATCAAAGCACTGGCCGGAGAATACAAAGCAGGAAAGAAGAAAAATAAAAATGGAGGAGCGCCGGGAGCTACCATTTTTGTGGTCATTATCATCATCATCGTTTTTGTATTGATCACCAAAAACCGTGGTGGAGGAAACCGTTTCGGTGGAGGCATGGGTTCCATATTTCCCATGATGCCATATTCAGGCCGAGGTTCAGGTTGGGGTAGTTTCTCAGGTGGAGGCGGTTCTTTCGGTGGCTTTGGCGGCGGCGGTTTTGGCGGCGGAGGCGCAAGCGGAAGTTGGTGATGGAAGAAGTAGAAAGTAGAAAGTAAAAGGTAAAAATTGGAGAAGAAGGCGGTTTCAAGTCTCCCTCCCTTCAAGTAGTTGAAAATACTTGAAATGGCTTGAAACAACTTTTTAAGCCATACTATTTCCCCTTTCTGCCTTACTTTGCCTCCATGCCCATTGCCGATCACCTGAAAGAACCTGTTGCCAACCTACCCGATTTGCCGGGGGTGTACAAATATTTTGATAAAAGCAGTCAATTGATTTATGTTGGCAAAGCCAAAAGCCTCAAAAAGCGGGTAAGCAGCTATTTTACCAAAGGCTACAGTCAGTGGGACAGGAAAACAGCCAGGCTTGTGAGCCAGATTGAGCGATTTGAATTTACGGTGGTAGATACCGAATACGACGCCCTTTTACTCGAAAATAGCCTCATCAAGCAGCACCAACCCAAGTACAATGTGATGCTGAAGGACGACAAGTCATACCCTTTCATTGTTATCACCAACGAGCGTTTTCCCAAGATATATTCAACGAGAAGGGTCATTCCCGGACATGGGCAATATTTTGGTCCATACGCCAGCGTGCGCACCATCAACGCCTTGCTGGAACTCATTCACAAGTTGTTCACTTTTCGCACCTGTTCGCTCAGCTTGTCCAAAAACAACATTGAATCGGGCAAATTCAAAATTTGTCTGGAATATCATTTAGGCAACTGCAAAGGTCCTTGTGAAAACAGGCAAACCGAAGAAGAATATATGCTGGAAGTGGAGCAAACCCGGCTCATTTTAAAAGGCAGGCTGGGCATTGCCAAGCAATTTTTCAAAAAGCAGATGCAAAACTGGGCCGAAGCACTGGAATTTGAAAAAGCCCAATGGGCCAAACAAAAACTTGAACGGATTGAGCAATACCAAGCCGATTCTGTGATGGTGAACCCTGAGTTGGGAGATTTGGATGTGTTTACGATAACCGAACATGAAAATGCTGCATTTGTAAATTACCTGCAGGTGGTAGAAGGCAATGTTTGCAACACGTTTACGGTAGAATTGCAACGCAAACTCGAAGAAACAGCCGATGAGTTGCTGCTGATGGCCATGGTGGAATTGAGGCGAAAATTCATGAGCGACCATAGCGAAATACTTTGCAATATGGAATTGGAGTTTCCACAGCCAGGCATAACCGTTTTTGTGCCGCAACGTGGCGATAAACGCAGGCTGTTGGAGCTATCGCTCAAAAATGTATTGTTCTATAAAAAAGAAAAAATAAGCCGGGCAATCGAACAAAACAACGAAACCCGAAGCGACCGACTACTGGCACGCATGCAAAGCGATCTGAAACTGAAAAACCCACCTAAACGCATCGAATGCTTCGACAACTCCAACACACAAGGCACCAATCCGGTAGCGGCTATGGTTTGTTTCATCGATGGCAAACCGGCTAAAAAAGAGTATAGACATTACCACATAAAAACGGTGATTGGTCCCGACGACTTTGCTTCCATGTTCGAAATAGTGACCCGCCGCTACAAACGCAGGTTGGAAGAAAAAGAAACTTTGCCTGACCTCATTGTTATCGACGGTGGCAAAGGTCAGCTAAGCATGGCTTGCGAAGCTTTGAAAAATCTTGGCATTTATGCGCAGGTGCCTATCATTGGCATTGCTAAACGATTGGAAGAAATCTACTATCCTGAAGACCCTGTGCCCCTACATTTGGATAAAAAAAGTGAAAGCCTGCGTGTTATTCAGCAAATCAGAGACGAAGCACATCGCTTTGCCATCACATTTCACCGGGATACCCGAAGCAAAAAAAGTCTCGAAACTGCCTTGAGCGGTGTGAAAGGATTAGGGCCAAAAACACTGAGCCTGATTTATAAAAATTTCAAATCGGCACAAAGCATCACTCCAGGCGACAAACCGAAGCTTGAAGAACTGTTGGGAAAAGCCAAGACAGACATTCTGCTCAACTATTTGTTTGAAAGTGAATGAACGTAAAATTTAACCAACAAGTGGAATGCCAACCCTGTGGAAATATTCTATCAGGTTTTGTTTTCAATCTCGCCCAAGTTTACCACATCAAAATGGTAAAGCAATAAGGTGTCTTTGTTTAGAAAACCTTTGATTCGTTGGGTGGAAATGTTGGATGTTCAATAGAAGTTGCTTGCGAAAAACAACAGACTTCTCAAAATTATCAAACCTCTGTTTCTAATAAATATCTTGCATTCATTTTATTTTACTTCCTCATAATCAACGTATTCTCCTTCATTATCGCTGATTTTGGGGTTGGGTTTTTCACCCTGAACGGTAGTTTCACCTGTGCGTGGAGCTTGTTGTTGGGCCTTGTTAAATCCACCGCCAAACTGGTAGCTTTTGTAGAAACCACCGCCATTTTGACCCATTTTTTTCAGGAGATACCTGTGCAAAAACCAAATTCCTACTCTGGCCAGAAACCTGAAAACAATGTAGATAGCAATTAAAATGAGCAAAAAGCGAAGCAGACCCATAGAAACAAAAGTGATGAATTACAAAAGTACTTATTCGGGGTTTTGATTCAGATGAATATTTGATGAAAGATCAGTATGTTGTTCCTGCTTGCGCTGAAACAGGATAAACTATCTGGCTCGTTCAAACTCCAGCATTTCCACGCATGCCTGGACAATACCTTCAGGATCGAAGCCACACTCTCTGTGGAGTTCCATTTGTTCGCCATGCTCAACCAGCCTATCAGGAATACCTAGACGCTTTACCTTGGCAGTGTAACCATGATCTGCCATAAACTCGAGCACTGCTGAGCCAAAGCCACCTTGAATGCAACCATCTTCAACTGTAACCACTCGTTGAAATTTAGTAAATACTTCATGAAGCATATTTTCGTCCAGAGGTTTCACAAAACGAAGATCGTAGTGAGCTGCATTTATACCTTTGGCTTTCAGCATGTTGCAAGACTCAATGGCATAGTTTCCGATGTGTCCGAGTGTGAGAATGGCCACATCTTCGCCATCTTTAATTTTTCGACCTTTGCCAACGGAAATTCGTTTCAAAGGTTTTTTCCAATCTGGCATCACTCCTTCCCCTCTTGGGTACCGAATGCTGAATGCGCCTTCGGTTTCAAGGGTAGCGGTAAACATCAGGTTTCGTAGCTCTTCTTCGTTCATGGGTGAAGAAACTACCAAATTGGGCAAGCACCGCATAAAGGCAATATCATAAGCCCCATGATGTGTAGGCCCGTCAGCTCCCGAAAATCCAGCCCTGTCCATACAAAAAACCACATGTAGACCTTGCAAACACACATCGTGCACAACCTGATCGTATGCCCGCTGCATGAAAGTAGAATAAATATTACAAAAAGGAATGAGTCCTTGTGTGGCAAGGCCGGCAGAAAATGTGACAGCGTGTTGTTCAGCTATGCCCACATCAAAAGCCCGGTCCGGCATTTCTTTCATCATGATGTTCATGGACGAACCTGATGGCATGGCAGGGGTAATTCCCATGATTTTATCATTGGCTTTCGCCAACTCCACCAAGGTATGCCCAAATACGTCCTGGTATTTTGGAGGCTGAGGTTTATCAGGTATTTTCTTAAAAATTTCGCCTGTTATTTTATCAAACTTGCCTGGTGCATGCCACTTGGTTTGGTCTAGTTCGGCAAGAGCATAGCCTTTCCCTTTTACAGTTACAATGTGCAACAATTTGGGGCCGGGAATATTTTTCAAGTCGTTGAGCACATCGACCAAATGGTTCACATCGTGTCCATCAACTGGTCCGAAATACCTCAATTTCAGCGATTCAAATAGGTTGGAGTGTTTGAGCAAAGAGCCTTTTACAGCACTTTCTACCTTGGCTGCAATTTCTTGCGCATTGGGACCAAACTTGGATATTTTGCCCAACATGTTCCACACTTCGTCCCTAAACTTGTTGTAGGTATGCGAGGTAGTGATGTCGGTTAAATAGTCTTTTAAAGCCCCAACATTGGGGTCTATGCTCATGCAATTGTCGTTCAGCACAATGGTCATGTTGTTGCCCAAATGACCAGCGTGGTTCATGGCTTCGAACGCCATGCCTCCCGTAAGAGCCCCATCGCCAATAACTGCTACTACTTTTCTGTTTTTTTCTCCTTTGTAATTGGCACCTACACTCATGCCTACACCAGCAGAAATGGATGTGCTGGAGTGGCCAACGCCAAATGTATCATATTCGCTTTCTTTTCGTTTCGGGAAACCCGACAAACCACCATACATCCGGTTGGTTTTGAAACTGTCACGCCGGCCAGTAAGAATTTTATGACCGTATGCTTGATGCCCCACATCCCAAATTAGTTGATCGTAGGGCGTGTTGAGCACGTAATGTAAAGCTACGGTAAGTTCAACCACACCTAAACTTGCGCCAAAGTGCCCTCCGTAAATGGACACATTGTCGATAATAAACTGCCGCAAGTCCTGACAAACGTTCACCAATTCATGCTGATCGAATTGCTTTAAATCGTCAGGGTTGTTGATTTGAGAAAGATACTTACCTGGTTTAATGACCATGCGAAAAAAAGGGGAATGCGAGAATGAACCTGAGCAATTCTTGCTGTTGCTGGTGTGAGTTTATGTAGCAAACAGGACGTAAAACTAAAAACACTTTAATTAGTTTTGAAATTCTTTTTTAGTGCTAAATGCATTAACATTTTGTTTTACAGCAAATTAGATGTATTTAGAGCTATTCAGGGCTTTTATTTATGAATAAAAAAGAATCTGGTGTGGGGTTGATTTTCGGCTTATTTTTTTGTCTGGCGTTGCAAAATGTCTTTGCCCAGACCTTGCCAGACCCAAGCCGGTTTCCCGGATTTCTTAAAATAAAAAAGAATGAAATCATAAAACCCGACAGCCAGGCCTTGAATAGGTTTTTTATGACACTGGACAGTTTGGTGATGCACCAACACCGGAAAGTAAATATACTTCATATAGGCGACAGCCATATTCAGGCAGATTTTTTTTCAGGCAGGGTAAGAGAATTGTTTCACAACCAACCTCAGTTTGGCAACGGTGGCCGGGGCTTTATTTTTCCGTATGGTTTGGCAAAAACAACCGACGCTATTGATGTTAAAATGGAGAGCCAAGGCAGTTGGAAAGGCTGCCGAAGCATTTCAGAAAACAATGCCTGCCATTGGGGATTGGCTGGTATGGTAGCGTCTTCTTCGGATTCTGTGGCTGATTTATGCCTCAAAATACCATCCAAAGGACAATATGCGATGGATAAGCTCACTCTTTTTTGCCCTTCTCATGTGAGCGATGAATATGAATGGGCAACCGACCTGGACACGGGCACTATAAAATCGCTTGGCTATAGCAAACGCTCTGGCGGATTTAGTTTTAACATGGACGAACCAAGCCAGGAGTTTAAAATGGTTTGGAACAGAAAATCTACAGCTACGCAACCATTTGTGTTGCAAGGTTGCTGGCTCGAAAATTCTAGCCCGGGCATTGTGTATAGTTCCCTGGGCGTGAATGGAGCAGAAGCCAGTTCTTTCCTCAGATGCCCTGATTTGCAAAAACAAGTGGGCTTCATTCAGCCTGATTTGGTCATCATTTCATTGGGAACCAACGATGCTTTCTCTAGAAATTTCGCACCGAAAACTTTTTACAAAAACATGGGCGAACTTGTTCAACGCATCAAAATTGCCTCTCCTGATGCGGACATCATATTTACAACCCCTGGAGACAACCTGATAGGAAAACGATACCTGAATCGCCGAAACGATGTGGCCAGGCAACAAATTATGAAGCTCGCCGAAGAAACAGGAGCAGGAGTTTGGGATTTTTACAACATTATGGGTGGCTTGGGAAGTGTGAACCAATGGGTGCGTAATGGATTGGCCAAAAGCGACAAAGTACATCTCTCCATAAAAGGTTACAAACTTCAAGGCGATTTGCTCTACCTTGCCCTCACTCAGCAATATCTCGACCACAAACTTTCCCGGCTGTCGGCCCTCAAGTAAACCCTGCATGGTGAGCTACTTTCCGTCGTTTTTCTATTTCGAAGAAAACAACCCCCTCATTTTCACCACGGCCCAGTTTTGGGTTTTTTTTGGTTTTGTGCTGTTGGTGTTCCAATTCATCAACCAGAAAAAAGAGCTGCGCAATCTATTTCTACTTGTGTGCAGCCTGTTTTTCTATTACAAAAGCAGTGGGGCATTTTTTGCATTGTTGCTTTTTACTACTGCTTTAGACTTTACCCTGG
Organism: Cytophagales bacterium; assembly: GCA_038205175.1. Taxonomy (GTDB): domain Bacteria; phylum Bacteroidota; class Bacteroidia; order Cytophagales; family Flexibacteraceae; genus JBBRCC01. Next base: position 19,467 of record JBBRCC010000069.1, read on the forward strand.
GCAAACTTATTCATAAGGATAGAAAAAAGATTCACAGGCAAGGCTATGTGGCAGCCAGTATTTTGATTAATGTATCCTTGTTGGCCTATTTCAAATACACGTACTTTCTCGCCGACCTTCTTTCTACATATTCAGGCGAAAAAATTTCCGTCACCAATTGGCTGGCTTTATGGGCAAATAGTCTGGCCGGTTCTGGTTTTCAAATTGATAAAATCATTCTTCCTGTTGGTATTTCGTTTTACACTTTTCAGTCGCTCAGCTACATTGTCGACATCTACAGAAGAGAAATTCAACCGGTTCCCAATTTTCTGGATTATGCCTTTTTCGTTGGTTTTTTTCCGCAATTGGTGGCTGGGCCCATTGTGAGAGCCAAGGATTTTATTCCACAAATTTCTAAACCCTATAACTTGTCGGAACAGGAATTCAATGCTGCCATATTTTTGATTATCAATGGTTTAATAAAAAAAATTGCCATTGCCGATTACATTTCGATCAACTTTGTGGATCGGGTTTTTCAAAACCCACTTTCATTTAGCGGATTCGAAAACCTGATGGCAGTCTATGGATATGCCATTCAGATTTACTGCGATTTTTCCGGATATACCGATATGGCCATTGGCCTGGCCTTACTTTTAGGATTTAGGCTCAACATCAACTTCAATTCGCCCTACAAAGCACAAAGCATAGCCGATTTTTGGCGTCGTTGGCACATTTCGCTCAGCACCTGGCTGAGAGACTACCTGTACATTCCCCTTGGAGGCAATAAAAAAGGGAAAGCGAGAACCTATCTCAACCTTCTTGTTACCATGCTGCTAGGTGGGCTATGGCATGGGGCAAGTCTGCGCTTTGTGGTTTGGGGAGGTTTGCATGGGGCAGCTTTAGCTTTTCATCGGATGGTGTCGCCCATGTTGAAAGGTAAGTTTTTTGAGCATGCGATCTGGAAGTTTTTTGCCGCTTTGCTCACTTTTCATTTTGTGGCCTGGTGTTGGATTTATTTTCGAGCTGGCAGCTTTGAAATTGCCCAACAAGTCATCAATCAGATTTTGTTTTCATGGAGCAACACGGTCATAGCGCCATTTCTCCAAGGTTTTTGGAAAGTAATGACATTGATGCTGTTAGGCTATGCCATCCACATCCTGCCCGAAAGCTTTAAAATTAAATATAGAAACTGGTTTGCCTGGTTGCCTTTGCCCATCAAAGGCGTGGCTATTGTAGTTATTATTATGCTGCTCTACCAGGTCAAAAATGCAGAAGTACAACCCTTCATCTATTTCCAATTTTGATCTATATGTCAATTGCTGGAGCTCATGCTGTAAATTGGTGTCGATGCTGTCAAAAAGAAAGAGTACCTGTCCATTTGCTTTTTTGTGTGTCCATCATGTTTAGTCTTTTGCTCAATTATTGGCCGCATTTACAATTCAATCATCATAAAAACAAACTCTAAAACCTTGGTTTTGCATTGAATAATCCTGGAAGCAGCTAAGAGCCTGATAATGCGAAGACTTGCAACTTTGACTTCAAGAAACACTCCAGTTGTGCCACCGGAAATACCCATGTTAACAAAAAATTAACTTTGGTTTTTAGCACCTTTTTAAAGCTTCAATTCGACGAATGACTCAAAAATAAGCACGAATTTGTGGATAAGCCAGCAAGAAAGAGGGCTTGTCCACCTAATTCACAAAAGTTATCCACAATTCTGTGGAAAAATTATTCCTCTACTTGAGGTGTATTTCATGTAAGAAAAATGACTGATTTGCATAAAAGTGAATTCTTGCCATACTAAAAACCCGCTTTAAAGGCCTATTTGTTAACAATGGCTTAACCCATAATTGCAGATGATAGCCAAAAAAAAGATTTGCAGAATTTAAATTACCCGTAGCTAATGAGTTTCGGTTTCAGACAAGGGCTTTTTCTCTTCATTAAAGTATGAAACATTGCTGTTCTGCTACTCTCCCAACACCTCTAACCAACCAGTAAAGATTTTTCCTCCCAAGTCCAGTTTGTAAAAATAAGTGCCAGGTTTTGTCTCCGATTCTGGCCAGTTATTTCCATAATTATTTGTCTGAAAGACGGTTTTGCCCCATCGGTTGAAAATGGAAAGCTTTTTAGGGTTGTTCGACTTTACTTCCCAAAACTCATTTTTGCCATCCCCATTCTTCGTCACTACATTGGGAATCAAATTCTCCTTTTTAATAATAAATAAATTTCTGTTGGAAATAGCAGGGCAGCCTCCAAGTATTTCGGTGGTAAGTGAAATCTCATACAAGCCTCCTTCGAAAATAGGATGGTTGATAGAAGTTGCCGAACCTGCGACAACCCCATTTATGGTCCACTCAGGCAAGCAAAATGCAACTCCCGAAGAAGCACTAAGATTAAGATTTTCAGGCAATTCCAAGGTGATGGTGTCGGTAAGTATCAAGGCGTCTCCTGCCCTTACAGCAATGTCGACGGTGGTGTAGGCTGTGTTGGTTTTTATTACAGAATCATAACTACTGCAAACACCATTTCTTGTGGTAAGCAGATATCGACCGTTTTCGCTGGCTAAAATAGTATCCTGCGATAAAATTTGGCCATTTGGCAGCGTCCAGGTTTTTGAAAAAGGTGATTGGCTCCATATTCGGATTGTACTGCAAAAAGTGGCCAGGGTATTTTCTGTAAACAGCTCTGTCGAAGGTCCATAATCTACAATAATACTGTCTGTAAAGCTGTTTTCGGCTCCATTCGAATCGAAAACACTCAGCTTTATCGGCCATTTTCCTGGTCTTTTGAAAGTGTAAGTGAATCTTTCAAGGCTGCTGGTATCGCCATAACCTAAATCCAAAAACACTTTTCTTATGCCCAAACCCACTGTGGTGCTCAGATTTTGAAAAAGAAAGCTATCGCCCAGACAAACCCTTTTTCCTTCAGGAAGTGTAATCAGCGGCTTGATATCATTCAATCGAAGCATTCCCCGGTTATCGAGCGAAAGCCATTTGTTTTTTCCTTCATCAATTTTAAAGCCGGTAATGGCAGCATTCGCCAGCGAATCAGGCAATGAAATCCGCCTGACTTGATTATTTCTAATCTGAAAAAGACCCTGATTTCTGTGTGTTGCCCAAATGGTGCCATCTGCTTCGGTCTCCACAAAGGTGAGCGAATCGGGCAAGCCAGAAAGAATTTCACTCAGCTGAACGGTTTGTCCATTTTTACGTTTGAACAGCAAAAAGTTGGAAGAAATGTTGCCTAAGAAATCTGAGGCAGTGAATAGTGTATCGTTTTCGGGGGTTTCGGCGATGTCGAACACAAAACGGTTTGGGCCTATGCCTAAATCTACGCCTGAAAGAATTTTTGCACTCGAATCGCCCCAGGTTATGCACCAAATGCCATAGTCATTTCTAAATCCTGCCCACTTTTCGCCTTGGGCGGCCATTTTATTGAACAAGGCTATTCCCTGGTATTCAGGGTCTTTCAAAATGCTTGTTTTGTAATCGTTTAAAGCCAGGCGTCTGAATCCTGTATCAGCAGCTATCCAAACTGCTGAATCAAGCCGGGGTTTGGCCGAGTTGTACCAAAACTTTTCAGAAACAGTGCTTAGATTGTTGGTCGTTAAACTGTTTCTGATTCTGAACACATTGCCTGTTTTTTCGAGCACACCCCCATTGCAACGGCCAAAAATACCCATGCGGTATGCAGGCAAAAAACCATGAAGGGTGATGGTTTTGTTTTTCCACACGAAGGCGCCTACCAATGGATTGGAAACTGGGTTGAGTTCAGTTTGGTTGCTTAAAAAGGAGTAGCTGCTGTCGTTTTTTACCTGAACAGGCGGGTATGGCAAGCCAAAACCTATCCATGCCTCTTTGTTTGAAGTAGGCCAAAAGCCAGGAACCTGATTGCTGTAATGAAGACCCGTACCCCACTCGAGGTAATTCCATTGTTGCGAGAAGCCTTGCTGCGAAAGCGCAAAAACAAAGGCGATGAATAAGGAAATTGTAATTCTCATGTATTTCAAATTTAAAAGAGGCTGGCATTTAATCCAAATGGCTTACTGGCGCACTCAACAATTAATTCCAGGCACGTTGGTTTATTCTATTGTCAGTTTTTCAGTACTCATTTTGCCTTTGGGGTCGGTATATTCTACCGAATACACCCCTTTGGGTAGTTGGTTGAGTTTCCAGTTGGTCTTTATAGTTGCGATTTGCTTTTTTACAGTGTTGCCTGTGCCGTTTCTCAAGCTCAAAGTGCCACCTGGCTCCAGGTTTTGCAAGGCAATTTCTACTTCCTTGCCGGCTGGGTTGGGAGTTAGTTTTATGCCTTGAAGGCCAGGTAAGAG
>JBBRCC010000070.1:0-23709 GCA_038205175.1 Cytophagales bacterium
TACACCATCGTTCACCATGGCAACTATTGTTTTTACATTTACTTCTTCAATGGCATCTTTAAAAAAAAGGCGGTCATCATCATCGTCATCGGCCAGCAGTACGTGTAGAGGAGTGTTATACATAGTGAAGTTAAAAGTTAAAAGTACATCAGAAGATGCTAATTGTTGAATTCGGTTACTTTTCTACTTTCTATTATTCGTTGAAAAGCTGTTGGCGTTAAGCCGGTTATTTTTTTAAATTCGTTCGAAAGATGAGCCAAACTGCTGTATTTTAGTTTCCAGGCTATTTCGGTAATGTTGAGATTTCCTTCAATCATTTCTTGTTTGGTCCGTTCAACTCTTTGAAGAACAATATAGCTTTGAATAGAAGTTAAGGTTTCTTCAGAAAAAAGGAGGGACAAATGATTATAATTTTTGTTGAGCTTTTCAGCCAGATAAGCCGAATTTTTTTTGAGAAGCAATGTATCCTGAAGAAAAACCATTTCCACAATAGCGTCTTTAATTTTTTGAATAAGCACCTGCTTAGGATTGTTGATTATTTCAATTCCATATTTGCTTAGAGCTATTTCCAGTAATTTGAATTTCTCGTCTGTCGCAGTATCTATTAATTCTACTTCGCCCAAGCCAGTTATTCTATACGGCAGTTCTAACTTGTCCAATTGCTCCATTAAAACAATTTTGGAGCAAACGTTGAGGTCATATTTGATGTAAAGTTTCATAGGCTCAAAAATTATGATCTTGCAAATTGGCTGAATATTAGGTTAAATTTTTGATTTGAAGAATTTGGTGTCCCAAATAATGTTTCTCGAAATCCCATAGAAATTTAGGAAAAATGTAAAGAAGGAAAATTGTTTTTTAAAAGGAAGGAAGGATATTTTATATTTAACTACATTCAAAAGAGCCATCTTATACATAAGACGGCTCTTTTAAATTTCGACTTTCCGCCGACTTTACATGTTCGTTTTTAGTCCCCAGATTTCAACATGAGCCTTTTTTCCTTTCTCATTTGAAATGGATTTATAAACAAATACGATTCTTTTCACATTTCGCTCGCCACCATCCAAGTCGATAATTTTGCTTTCTCCTGGTGCTTTAAGAGGCAGATCAATGGCAATATCCTGTTTGTCGCCGCTTTCATAATATACCTCCATAGAGGTGATATGAATGGATTCCTTGTCGACAATGAATTTTATTTTGGCAAAGCGGTTGGCGCCCATTACCTTGATTTCATCCCTGTCACGGATAAAGTCAGCTTTCGTCTCTCCAATTTTATGCCAGCCTGTTTTGTCGCTTGTAATAAGCTCCGGTTTCTGCGCTATGGCGCTGGCACTCATTCCTGCCATGGCGATAAAGAAAATAAAAAGGATTTTTTTCATAAAATCTAATGGATGTTTGGATGTTTGTTTAACATTTTTTTGAGCTGCAAAAGTCTAGTTTTGAAAGGGTTTACAAGTTATATCAGACCATAGTTTATTTACATAATTCATTTGTTTTTGATATAGGTCGACAATTGGATGCCCTGCATAAATATCTTATTCGTTTGGGGGCTACCATGAAAATTTATTTTAAAATCGAACTATGTTTCATACTTATCCAGGTTGGCAAAAAGCTATTCATGGGTTACTGCTGATTTTCATCATTGAAACCGCAAACCAGACCTTGAAAGGTTAAACTGAATTTATAAATTTTGCAGACCCAATTTTTCGCACATACCGCTTCTATTATGAATATTACAAACTTTTTAGATCATGCTGCAAGGCTTTGAGTTTTCAATTGCCTGACTTTTGTAAAAGATAATAAGCTCCTAAAGTCCGGCATTTGAATAAAGATGAAAACACAAGTGGTTAAAAAACTCGGCTTTCATGCCCTCCTTTTTCTTACAGCAATTTCAAACTCTGGTTGTCAGGCCGTAGAGTCAATTTTTAAAGCAGGAGTGGGAGCAGGTATTTTTTTATCTCTCCTGGTTGCGGCAATTATGATCTTCATTGTCGTAAAACTATTTAAAGGAAAAAAATAAGCCCTAAACATTGAAATTTTTAACGAATTAAAACAATACAAATGAACTACATTGAAATACCAAAAGACTCGGAAAGAGAAGCTGTAAATTTGTTTTACAACGATTACGGCCAGGGAAAGCCAGTTATTCTGATACATGGCTGGCCCATGAGCCACGAAATGTGGGAATACCAGATCAATCATTTGGTGTTGGCAGGCTTTCGGGTCATAGCCTACGACCGGCGAGGTTTTGGCAAGTCTTCTCAGCCTTGGAAAGGATATGACTACGACACATTGGCTGATGATCTGAAGGCACTTATCGATCAACTTGGTCTTGAAGATATTACCTTGGTTGGCTTTTCGATGGGTGGTGGAGAAGTTGTCCGCTATTTCAGCAGGCATGGCGGAAAAGGCGTTACCAAAGCAGTGCTCATTTCGTCCATTGCTCCATCTATGATGAAAACGCAAACCAACCCAAACGGAGTAGACCAGGAAGTATTTGAAGGTATGAGTTTTCAAATTCAAAAAGATAGAATCTCGTTTCTGGACGATTTTGGCAAAAATTTCTTTGGTGTTTCGCTTATGAACAATCCGATAAGTACAGTTTCACTCGACTATTACAGGGCTTTGTGCGCACTGGCTTCGCCCAGAGCAACTGTCCAATGTTTATTTTCATTTTCACAAACAGATTTTGCCGACGAGATGGAAAAAATCACTGTGCCAACACTCGTCATTCATGGCAATAGCGATAAAATTGTACCAATAAAAGTTACAAGCGAGAGAGCTGTTAAGGTATTGCCCAAAAGCCAATTTCTTGTGTATGAAGATGCCCCACACGGTTTGTTTTTTACAGAGCAGAAAAGGTTGAATCAAGACCTCATCAATTTCATTGCTTCTGGTTTGGAAGGTCAGGATTCAGAAAATCATCATAATTATGAATTGGCACAATAAAACAAAAGACGGTTCTATACCAACCTAAATTCTTTAAACCAATAATCATGGAAAACCACATTGTAAAAATCATTTCTGTAGAACCCGTCACCCATGATGTGAAGCGATTTACAGTCAAAAAACCGGAGCACTATACCTACAAACCTGGGCAGGCCACTTTGGTCAGCATCAACTCACAGGAACTTAAAAACGAAAAAAGACCGTTTACTTTTACAGGTTTAAACGAAAATCAGCACCTTGAATTTACCATCAAAATATATGACAAGCACGATGCAGTAACCAAAGCCCTTGATGAACTGAAACATGGCGATGAGATCATTCTTCATGAAATCTGGGGTGCCATTCACTACAAGGGAAACGGTGTTTTTATAGCCGGTGGCGCTGGAGTAACGCCTTTTATAGCCATTCTCAGGCAGTTAGAACAAGACAGGCAGATTGATGATAACATGCTTATTTTCTCGAACAAAACAGAGCAGGATATCATCCTTCACGCAGAATTTGATGAAATGATGGGCCATAATTTCATTAACATTTTAAGCAAAGAAAGTAAAAGCGGCTATGATTATGGGCTGATAGACAAAAACTATCTCACTGATAACATTAGTGACTTTAACCAATATTTTTATGTCTGCGGTCCACCTACATTTGTAAAGGATATTTCTAAATCTCTCGTTGCTCTGGGTGTGGAAGATGACAAGCTAGTAGTGGAAAATTTGAAATAGTCAGCCTCCAATTCAGATGCTTAGCAGTTTTACCTCACATAACTGGTCTTTTTCTCAGAAAACCGGGACACACTGGCATATATAAAAAATACTAAGAAAGGCATAATCATGCAATTCATTTCTGCAATTGCGTAAAACATAAGCACAGCATAAGTTTCACATTTGCAAATGTTGAGAAAACCATTTTTTGAGGAATAACAACAAACTCGGAATTAGCAAAATTCGAAGCACTTGCAGTTTAAAATCATGGTTCAACTTTTCAATTTTTTCTATTTGCTTAAATAACCATACTTATGAAAAAGTTTTTTCCTTTATATGCCTATGGTGCCATCATCACTTTTGCGGGTGTGTATCTCCTTCTTTCAAGCTTCGATACCTTCGATGTGATAAAATACACCTTAGGAATTAGCCTATCGATTGCAGCTCTGTTTGCTTTTGTTACAGCACTTGCCCGAAAAAGGGCAAAGATCCAGCTTGCATATCATGAGATGCATGCATTAACCATGTTGGTCTACGGGGTCTTTGTCGTCTTTTTCTGCAATTCATTAGAGACACTATTAGACTTCACCGCTTATCTGTTTCTGTTTTATGCATTTTCGGAAATCATCTTTTGTACCTGGCTTTTCAACCTGAAACAAAAAGTTTTGTACAAAATTTTGTTCACCCGTTTGCTCCTTGGCTTAGCAACGGCTATTGGCACGGTAATTATCATGCATTATTCGGACATTATGAAAATAAGCTCCATGAAAGGCTATGGAGTGCTTTTTATAATCGTAGGTGTAAATATTTTGCTTTATGTGCCAATAATGAAGACCAGAGAGTTGCAAGGTACGCCAGATGAAAAAGAAGAAATTCCCGTTAAAAATTATCATACCAATCCAGGCGTCAAATATTGAATTACAAAAGTATTCGCTCCCTTTTATGCTATTAGCCAACAAAATTACCCATTGTCTCAACTCCTCACTTGGCGAATACCAACCCATTGGGGCAGTTTGGATTACCCCTGTTTAAGCTATCGCAGGTTAAATGAGCCAATAATTAGTTTTCCAATGGGCCTGAGCGTCCAGAGCTGCATTGCCTTGATTGTGGTCTTTCAGTTTGTCGTATTTTTTCTGCTTGCTTCTCCATCTTTCCATGGCGTGTTGTTGTATATCTTCTACTCCATCTCTTAAGAGGTAAACAAATAGTAATGCCGTATTGTCTTGATAATATGGTTTAGGAAAAAAAGCGAAGGCGCCCACCTTGTTTTCAGTTTAGAAGGAGTCCGCTTTGAAAAAATTTTCTCCAACCACAAGTTAAACACTAGAAAACGAAATTCACAAACTGAGAATGACCAAACATTCATGGCCGTTTGCCCTCATGGTGGCCTACCAACAAGTCCCTCTTCAATACATCTTGTTGTTTTGATTTCCTCAATTAGAAATTTATACCACGAATTTGGAAAGACATTTATTGGGATTTACGTTTGTTTTGCAACTGATGAAGGAAATCAATTTTGGTGGCCACTTCATGAAAATCAGTTTAATATAAACTAAAAAGCTATGCTTACAGACATTAATCCGAAGTTGCCAATGCGGGACAAAACTGCGATAATGGACTATTATGTGAATAAGTTAGGCTTTCAAGAATATGGAGGTGCTGAATTTGATGGTTATTTAATGCTGCAAAAAGACAACATTCAAATCCACTTTTTTGAATTCAAAGATATTGACCCAAAAGAAAACTACGGACAAGTCTATATCAGGACTAATGACATTGATAAACTCTACCAATCGCTGATTGATAAGAAAACCAGCATACATCCAAACGGACAATTAGAAATAAAGCCTTGGCGGCAAAAAGAATTTTCCTTGCTAGACCCTGACAACAATCTTCTTACTTTTGGACAAAGTATTTGATGTGTTTTGGTTTTAAAAACCATTGGACAGAAAAACAACACTCTGTTAAAAACTAAGTCGTCCAAACTAAAGGCTTCATCCTTGAATTGAACACTGAGCCGCCTTTTATCTTAGAAAACTAAATCCTTCAATTTTGAAAAAGCCAAAACCATCGTTTCATGCAATATGATGAATCAGGGCTACAACTATCTGACTTAGATAGAAATAGAAAAGAGCAAATGAATAAACCCTTCACACTTACCTTACCAAAAACCAGGATTTATTGAGGTAGCGGTCGTCGTAGGAGACCAATTCCTTGCCTTTGTGTAGCTCGAAATAGGCTAGCAAGGCAAAGTCGCCCGAACACATGGAGGCATGAGCCAACACCATGCCCAGAAAAAACATAGCACTTCCGCCACCTAAAACAATGGCAAGCGGGCCTAAAACCAACGAAATAACCAGAAACGGGGCAAGTGCCACCACGATAAACTCATTTCGGGAGGCTACAAAACGATGAGCGACAGCCATGAAAACCAATTTCTTCCATTGTGCATCGAAAGAAACCAAGGGCGCCCCAACCATTTTGTAAGCAATGGCATGAAGTGCTTCGTGCACAGGCACCAGCAAAAGCGAAAGACCTATGCCAGTCACAGCGGGCAAAATCACATCGGCGGCTGCCATGTTGCCATATTTGATTTTCCAAAAACCCAAACTGATAAGCAACATCAAAAACAGCAGATTTGAAGCCCAATACAGGCGAGAAACCCAAAGTGGTTTCTTAATCAGTCGCTGAACAAATGGGATTAAATCCTCGTGAACCAGTTCATCCTCAATTCGAAAGCCAGCATGTTCCAGTTCTTCGACCTGTATTTTCATGCAGTTCGGTATCAGGAAGCAACTGCAAGCTTTCTGAGGTTTTTATATTTTTCTAAAAGTGCCTTCTCGGATTTTTCAAAAGCCAAATCCATCAGCTTGTCCAAATGCACCAATACTTCAAGCGCCTGCTCAAAATAGCGAGCTGCGTTGGCATCGGCTATCTTTTTCTTTTCAGGTGTATCACGAAGTTTTTCTTCAACAAGTTCAAAGGTTTCTACACCAAGATCTACCAAATCCAAATCGCCCTGATCAAGATTAAGATCTTTAAGTTTGGGCAAAATTACATCGATTTCTGCTGTGTAGTCGCTCATCCGCTCGGGAAATTCATCATCTTCGATTTCCAGAAAATCTTCCTCTGTATAGTCAAGCTTGTTCAACAAACTGGTGCTCCTGATTTTGCGGACATAAGGCACTACTTTTTCTGTCAGCGTTTCGAAAGCCACTTTGGCAATCAGTGCCTTCACTTTGGCTCTTTCAATGCCTTTGTTGTCTTCCAGGTGTTGTTGCATGGCTTGCAGCAAAATCTGAATTTGCAAAAATCTGTTGTGGATAGCAGTTTCTGTTTCAATGGTTTCACGGTTGGCTTCAAATAAAGCAATCAGGTTGTGAAGCGAATCTTTTGCGGCCAGCAAGGGCATGTTCATAATTATACCAGTTCAGTTAAATGATTAATCAGCGATTCAAAAAGCCAAACTCCGTCCGTGTTTTTATACATGTCGTCGGCTGCTCTTTCCGGGTGTGGCATCATGCCAAATACGTTTTTGCCAGCATTGCAAACACCAGCTATGTTGTTCAATGAACCATTTGGATTCGATTCAGGCGTTGCTTGTCCAGTTGCATTGCAATACCTGAAAATTACCTGCCCATTGGCTTCCAGTTCGCTCAATATTAGCTCTGGTGCATAAAATCGACCTTCGGCATGCGCAATGGGAATGCTCAAGGGCTTGCCGGGCTTCAAATCCTGAGTAAGAATAGTTTTGTTGTTTGCCGGTGTGATGAACAGGTTTTCACAAATAAATTGCTGGTTTTCGTTCCTCAGCAAAGCACCAGGCAACAAACCTGCTTCCGTTAGAATTTGAAAACCATTGCAAATGCCCCAAACAATGCCGCCTTTGTCGGCAAACTCCTTCACCTGCTGCATGATGGGTGAAAAGCGGGCAATAGCTCCCGAACGCAGGTAATCGCCGTAGCTAAACCCACCTGGAAGAATCACCACATCGACATCTTGCAAGTCATGGTCTTTGTGCCAAAGGGAAACAGTGGGCTGCCTTAAATGGTCTTTGAGAACATAAATAACGTCCCTGTCGCAATTGGAACCCGGGAAAATAACGACGCCAAACTTCGGCATGTGTAGCTTTTTGAAGGGGCTAAATTAAAAGAAAGGTGCCAGACCAATGGCACCGACACCTGAAATTAAGCTAAAAAAGAGTTTCAGCGCCTGGCTACAATTGAACAATTCCGCCATAAGTCTCCGGCCTTCTGTCTCTGAAAAACTGCCAGGTTGAACGCACTTCCTCAATCATATCCAAGTCAAATTCGGTCACCAAAAGTTCGTCGTTGTATTCACTGGCCTGGGCTATAATTTGGCCTCTTGGATCTGCAAAATATGAAGTACCATAAAACCTGCCCAAATTCCAGGGTTTCTCTTCTCCTACCCTGTTGATACAACCCATGAAATAGCCGTTGGCTGCAGCATGTGCAGGTTGCTCCAGTTTCCACAAGTATTGCGACAAACCAGCTACAGTAGCTGATGGATTGTACACGATTTCGGCTCCATTGAGTCCAAACAAACGAGCGCCTTCCGGGAAATGCCTATCATAGCAAATGTAAACACCTACTTTGGCATAAGCTGTTTCAAAAACAGGATAACCCAGATTGCCTGGCTTAAAGAAAAATTTCTCCCAAAAACCTGTTGTGTGAGGGATATGATTTTTTCGGTATTTGCCTAAATAGGTTCCGTCGGCATCAATAACTGCGGCTGTGTTATACAAAAAACCGGCTTGCTCTCTTTCATAAATAGGAACAATAATCACCATGTTATACTTGCGGGCATATTCCTGCATGATGGCAGTTGTAGGTCCTGGTACTGCTTCTGCCGAGGCATACCAGGCTTTGTCCTGCCCCGGACAAAAGTATGGTGTATTAAATATTTCTTGTAGACAAAGTATATTAACACCCTGTTTACCAGCATCTTCAATATATGGAATATGCTTATCGAGCATAGCCTGCATGATCTGCTGAATGCTACCTTCGCCCTCCGTCAAGGGAAGGCTCATTTGAATAAGTCCTGATTTAATTTTTCTAGCCATGGCGGTATTTGGTACTGATTTCAGCCAGCAATGTGTGGTGTAAAGACCAGAATTCCAACCCTTACATGCGTTCAGGCATGCTAATACCCAGCAGCTTGCCACATTGGCCAATAATTTGGCCTACCAATGCCGAGAGCCCCGTCCTGAAAGCGATAGAAGCGTCAGACTCTGCCTTAAAAATGGACAACTCAGCAAAGAACTGATTGTACTCCCGAACCAGACCATACAAATAATTGGCCAGCAAGGCAGGACTGTAGTTTTCTGCGGCTTCTTTCACCACATCTTCAAACAGGGCTATCTGTACCAACAGGTTCTTTTCAGCAGGTTGCAACGATGCCTGGATATCATACAAAGGCACAATGCCAAATTCAGCCGCTTTTCGCTTAATGCTTTGAATGCGGGCAAAACAATATTGAATGGCCGTTGCTGTGTTGCCTTGCATATCAATTGACTCAGCAGGATTAAACAGCATCCGCTTTTTGGGATCTACTTTAAGCAAAAAATACTTGATAGCACCAAGTCCAAGTACTTCAAACAATTGGTTAAGCTCAACATCGCTAAAGTCCTCTATCTTACCAAGTTCCATGGTTCTTTCCCGAGCTGTTTCCACCATTTCATTCATGAGTAAATCGGCGTCCACTACTGTCCCTTCACGGCTTTTCATTTTGCCACTTGGCAGGTCTACCATGCCGTAACTTAAGTGAAACAAACCTGAGGCGTAAGGCCTTTCTAGTTTTTCCAAAATCTTGAACAAGACCTGAAAATGGTAGTTCTGCTCATCGCCTACCACATAGATGCTTTTGTTGATTTCAAAGTCTTTGTACTTCAAATCGGCGGTGCCCAAATCTTGGGTCATATAAACTGAAGTGCCATCAGATCGAAGCAAAAGTTTCTGATCGAGTCCCTCAGCCGAAAGATCAATCCAAACCGAGCCGTCTTCTTTTTTAAAGAAAGTGCCTTTTTCAAGCCCTTCTTGAATCAAATCTTTGCCGAGCAAATAAGTGTCTGACTCGTAGTAATATTTGTCGAACTCCACTTCCATGCGTTTATATGAAGCACTGAAACCTTCATATACCCAGCCATTCATTTTTTTCCACAAAGCCACTGTTTCTGGGTCGTTTTGTTCCCATTTCAAAAGTAGGTCTTGGGCCTGTACCATAGAAAGTGCTAGCTTTTTGGCTTGTTCCTCTGTTTGACCTTGAGCCACAAGTTCCTTCACCTCTTCTTTGTAGTGCTTGTCAAACTCAATATAATAATGCCCTACAAGATGGTCGCCTTTTTGCGCAGCTTGTTGCGGATCGGTATCAACACCAGATTTTTGGTAAGCCAACATCGACTTGCAGATATGAATCCCCCTATCGTTAATCAAATTAGCTTTAATCACCTCATAACCAGCAGCTTTCAATATATTCGAAAGGGCACTACCTATAAAAATATTGCGCATGTGACCCAGATGCAGCGGCTTGTTGGTATTTGGCGACGAAAATTCAACCATCACCTTTTGCCCGTTGGCCGGCCACTGACCAAAGCTTTTATTTTGGCCTATCTGAGCATATTGTTTTTGCCAAACTTGATCGTCGAGCAGCAAATTTAGAAATCCCTTCACCACATTAAACCGCTTAATGCCAGCAGATTGGGCCATCAAATAATCTCCTAAAGCTTGGGCTACCTGCTCAGGGCTTTTGCCAGCCTGTTTGGTGTATGGAAAGCAAACAAGGGTGAAATCACCTTCAAACTCTTTGCGGGTTGGCTGGAGCAAAATAGTTTGAGGGGCAGCCTGAATAGAAAAAATAGCCTGGAGGGCTTGAGAAACTGATAGTTGAAGGTCGAGTTCGATCTGCATGGACGTGGATATTGGGCGGCAAATATAATAGCCCGATTTGGATGAAGGTGTTTATTCGACCATATCGAGTTGGCCTTCGCTCAATTCCAGGTTATGGTAAACCTTTTGGATGTCGTCGTCATCTTCAAGCAGATCAATGAGTTTCATCACCTTTTTCAATTGCTCGTCGTCTACTTTGGCAAACGATTGGGCTACCCGCTGCAAATCGCCTGATTCGGGTTCTATTTGCAAATCCTGAAACTTATGCGAGACAGCTCCAAAAGCCTCAAGTTGACACACTACGGTAGCATACCCTTCTTCCACTTCTACATCATCGGCTCCGGCGTCTATCATTTCCAATGTAAAATCATCTTCAACGAAAACTTCAGGAACAGGAAAATGAAACACCCCTCTTCGGTTAAACACAAACTGGAGCGAACCATTTGTTCCCAAGGTGCCCCCTACTTTTGTGAAGTAGCTCCTCACGTTTTGAACCGTTCGGGTATGGTTGTCGGTGGTGCATTCTACAAAAATAGCAATCCCGCCTGGCGCATAGCCTTCGTAAGTAACTTCTATAAAATTTTCAGCGTCGGCACCTGACCCTTTTTTAACAGCCCTTTCAATATTGTCTTTGGGCATGTTGGCATGGCGAGCAGCTAAAATCCCCATTCTTAAACGTGGATTTCCGTCGGGATCTGGCCCGCCAATCTTTGCGGCAATGGCAATTTCTTTGAGAATTTTTGTAAACAGCTTGTTTCGTCTGGAATCAGAAACGCCTTTTTTCCGCTTTATCTGAGACCATTTATTATGTCCGGCCATAGACCAAATTATTGATACAAGTCGCAAACCTAAACAATGAAAAATGCCGATTCAAACTTAATGGGCTGGTTCATTAAAAAATTCTGCATACTGCTTTAATATTGTTTTGAACATCTGTGTATTTAAAATAAGAAATCTGCTCTTTTACTCACTTGTAATTGAGAAACACATCAAATTAAACTAGTGTTACAAAAACCCGACGCAGTTTTTAAATAACCAATTTCACATTTTAAAATTGCCTTTAAAAAATTGATTTGAAGATCTTTACTAAAATTAAAATTGGTTGAAAAGGATTTTTGCAAGCCGATAATTTTTTAAAATTTAATAGATAAAAGAAGGCAAAAGAAGAAAGTTTATACATTTGCAACAATGTTGCATTTATGAATAAAAAACTTCCTGTTACTGTACTAAGTGGCTTTTTAGGTTCTGGTAAAACCACATTGCTCAACCATGTCCTACACAACAAACAAGGCTTGAAAGTGGCTGTGATAGTGAATGATATGAGCGAGGTAAACATTGATGCCGAGCTTGTAGCCCGTGAAAATGTGCTCAGCCGTACGGATGAGAAATTAGTGGAAATGAGCAACGGCTGCATTTGCTGCACATTAAGAGAAGACTTGATGGTGGAAGTGGAACGGCTTGCCAAAGAAAATCGGTTCGACTACCTGCTCATTGAAAGCACTGGTATTTCGGAACCTTTACCTGTTGCTCAAACATGGGCTTTTATAGACGATGAAAAAGGGATTGACTTGTCTAAATTTTCTCAAATAGACACTATGGTAACTGTGGTAGATTGCTATAATTTTCTCAATGATTTTAGCAGTGCAGAACACCTGTCAGACCGGGATCTTACAAATATGGAAGGTGATATTCGCACTATTGTAACCCTCTTAACCGACCAAATTGAGTTTGCCAATGTGGTAATTTTGAACAAAACAGATTTGGTAAGCCCGTCTGATGTTGACCTTTTAGAGTCATTGATCAAAAAAATGAATCCTGATTCTAAGATTGTTAGGTCACAATTTGGCAAAGTAGACCTGGACAACATCATCAACACGGGCTTATTTGACTTTGAAAAAACAAGCAACTCCGCTGGCTGGATCAAAGCATTGGAAGAAGAACACACACCGGAAACCGAAGAATATGGCATTTCTTCTTTTGTATTCAGGTCACATTTTCCCTTTCATCCGCAGCGACTTTGGCATTATTTCAATGTAGAATTCCCACAGAATGTAATTCGAACCAAAGGATTATTTTGGATAGCCAGCAGACCTGATGATGCATTTGTCTTCAGCCAGACTGGCGGTTCTTCCCGTATGGACAAAACAGGAGTTTGGTGGGCAAGTATGTCTTTTTCTGAAAGAACAAACTACATTTCATTTGTGGAAAACCAACAACGAATAGAAGCAGGTTGGGATAAAATGTGGGGAGATAGAATGAATGAACTTGTTTTCATAGGGCAAGAGTTAGACAAAAGTCAAATCATAGAAGAATTAAGCGGATGTCAGCTTTTGCCATCTGAAATAGAATTGTATCGAAGAGGCCATAAATTCATTGATCCTTTTCCTAAAGATTAGCTTTTTATTGGTTTAAACTTGCTTGGTGAGTAAAAAATTCCTGTCTTCCAGGCAGGTTTTTTTTTCTATAAATAAAAAACCCTGCTTTCGGCAGGGTTCTTTATTTATAGTTTCTATTTAATTGAAATTCAGCTAATTTGGATTTTTAACTGATTTATCTACAAAATCTTAATTAGCCAATTCTGACATGAATTTTACCCGCATCAGTCGCAGTTCGTCTTCGGTATATTCACCTTCGAAGCTGTCGTGGGCCATGGTGATGTCATCTGTATCGGCTGCCATGAAGTAATCATAAATTTCTTCTTGACGATCTTCGTCCAACACTTCATCTATGAAATAGTTAAGGTTGAGTTTGGTGCCGGAATAACAGATATTTTCGATCTCTGAAAGTAAGTCTGGATAACTGATTCCTTTTGACCTGGCTACATCTTCTAAGTTCACTTTCAGGTCAATCTGCTTGATGATTGACACTTTTTGAGACTTGCCTGCAGCAGATTTAATTACAATATCGTCGCCCGTGGTGATGTCGTTTTCTTCGACATATTTCTTGATGAGGGCCACAAAGGGTTGGCCAAATTTATTGGCTTTTCCTGCTCCCACGCCAGTAATCTGCATGAGTTCCTGCATGGTGGTAGGATATATGGTAGCCATTTCCTCCATACTTGGGTCTTGGAACACCACGTAGGTAGGGACACCTTTTTCCTTCGCAATTTTCTTTCGAAGTCCTTTGAGCAACTCGAACATTTCGCCATCGT
This sequence comes from Cytophagales bacterium, assembly GCA_038205175.1. GTDB lineage: Bacteria > Bacteroidota > Bacteroidia > Cytophagales > Flexibacteraceae > JBBRCC01. Next base: position 13,704 of record JBBRCC010000070.1, read on the forward strand.
AGGCTTTGCCCATAAATTGCTCTCTTTCTTCGTCGTCGTCGGCTTCTTTTTCTGCCAATGTATAATCATGGTCTTTGGTAAGCGTAACCGGAAAAGCGCCTGCTAAATACTTATGCCCCCTTTCAGTAACTTTCAGGGTGCCAAAGTTTTCAATATCTTTTGTCAAAAAGCCCAAAATCGTAATCTGTCGAATAAGGGTGTACCAGTATTTATTTACAGTTACATTATCATACGCTTTGTCTTTTCCCTGACCAAAGCCGGGCAGTTTGTAGTGGCCATAACTTTCCACATATTCGCTTTTCACGCCGGATAAATAATCCACAATGTGGTTCACGCCAAATCTTTCGCCGGAGTCTAAAACAGCCTGAATAGTCCATTTTACCTCCTGCTCTACAACATACTTTTCCTTGGGTTTTTGGCAATTGTCGCAATAACCGCAGGTTGCGTCCATGAACTCGCCAAAATAGTTGAGCAACTGCCGAACCCTGCAAATGGATGAATCGGCAAAGTCGATCATTTCCTGCAACAGGTATTTTGCGTTCTCCCTTTCGGTTACTGGTTTGTCTTTGTTGAATTTGTCGAGCTTGTCTATATCGGCATAGCTGAAAAACATGAGGCAATCCGATTGCAAACCATCACGACCAGCACGGCCTGTTTCCTGGTAATATCCTTCGAGCGATTTTGGTGCATCGTAGTGAACTACAAAACGCACATCGGGCTTGTCGATACCCATTCCAAATGCAATGGTGGCGCAAATAACATCTGCATCTTCACTTAGAAATGCATCCTGATTTCTCATCCGTGTTTGCGGATCAAGACCAGCGTGATATGGCAAGGCTTTTACACCGTTTGCCCTAAGCAATTCAGCTACTTCTTCTACCTTTTTTCGGCTCAGGCAATAAATAATACCCGATTTGCCGTGGTGCTTCTTTACAAATTTTACCAACTGCTTTCTGGTGTCGGCCTTTGGACGCACATCATAAAACAGGTTATTTCTGCGGAAAGATGATTTAAAAACCGCTGCATCTTCCATCTGCAGGTTTTTCTGAATGTCCTGCTGAACTTTAGGTGTGGCAGTGGCAGTCAAAGCAATGATGGGCAAGCTACCCAACATGGCTACAATGGTTTTTATCCTTCTATACTCCGGCCTGAAATCGTGACCCCATTCTGAAATACAATGGGCTTCATCGATGGCTACAAAAGAAATATTGGCAGATTTCAGAAACGCTATATTGTCTTCTTTGGTTAGCGACTCAGGTGCCACATACAACAATTTCACTTCGCCACTCAGCACTTCCTTCTTCACCCGGTTCATTTCTGTTTTGGTGAGGGTAGAGTTCAAAAACTGGGCATTGACACCTACAGCATTCAAACTATCGACCTGATTTTTCATCAGGGCAATAAGTGGAGATATAACAATGGCTGTTCCTGGTTGCACCAAAGCAGGCAACTGATAGCACAGCGACTTGCCAGCACCTGTAGGCATAATCACAAATGTGTTTTTACCTGCAAGTATATTGTTCATGATTATTTCCTGGGTACCTCTGAATTGGTTGAACCCAAATACCTCTTTTAAGGTAGTTTTTACTTCACTTGCGATTTCTACGCTTTCAACGTTCTCGTCAACGATCATCTTTTTTTAATACTAAATTTCAATTTTTCCGGTAGTTAGTTGTCAGAAAAACAGCCGAAAATAGTTGTTTTCCCTGACAACTGGCCAATCTTCTTCGCACTTTTCAAAATATATTTTGTTTTCGGTAAAAATGTGACTTCAAACGGCAAATGAACAAGATGAACATCCTGAGCAAATACTGTTTGTTCGAAACACATGTTTTAAAGTGAGTAGCGAAACAACTTTCAGAACCTTATTTAATCACTGAACTGGTCCTTATTTGTTTATTAAATTTTTGTAGGTATTGTGTTGTTTCAAGCATTCGGTTTCCATACCAGGAAAATGCCTCTCCATCCACAATCGAAAGTACACAGTTTTTCTTCAACATCTCAAAATCTTTTTTGTCTTTTTCTTTAAAGGGGTACGGTTCGGAAGACAAAAGCACCAACCCGGGCTCCAAATCCTGTAGTTGAGTCAGGGTGATTTCCGGGTAACGAGAGTTGTGTGAAAATACATTTTCAAAACCAGCCAAAGCCATCATGCTATGAATAAATGTACCTCCTCCTGCTGCCATCCATGGTTTTTTCCAAATCAGGTATGCTGTTTTCAGTGGCTTATATTCCGGCATATCTGCCATTGCACGTTGAATATCTGCGCAAAGTTTGCCAGCCATTTCTGACGTATTTGTAATGCGACCCAACAACTCAATCATTTCTAAAGCCGACGATAAATCGTTTACATCGGAAACAAAAACTGGAACAAATTTTTGAAGTTCGCTCACGACCCCGGCTGTATTCTCTTCTTTGTTAGCAATTACCAAATCAGGGCTAAGGGCCAAAACTTTTTCTATATGAACTTGCTTAGTGCCTCCTACTATTGGTTTGGTTTTTACTTTTTCATGGGGATGGATGCAGAAACGAGTTAGGCCCACCACTTCATTTTCAAGACCTAAATAAAACAACAATTCGGTTTGCGAAGGCACGAGGCTCACAATCCGTTTGGGTGGAAATGGGTTGGGACTTACCTTTCGCCCAAGTTGATCTAAAATCTCCAGCATCTGATGACGCAAAGTAGGATAGATAATGCAGGCATAGCCGAAATTTTTGAAGAAATGGCATTCTTTATGGAAGTGCTGGGTGAAAACAGCTTCAAAGCGAGAGGCTATTCCCAAGCTGCCGACACCATAGAGAAAACAGGTGCGAGGCTAGCCGACATGGCACAGCCGGAACTGGAAGCTGCCCTGGGTAAAAGTTTTGCGGCCAAAGTCAAGCAATTGCTGCTGCCGGAAGGTTTGAAAGAATATGAAGAACTGAAAGCAAATATTCCTGCTTTGGTACGCCAACTCAAAGAGGTGAATGGCTTGGGGCCTAAAAAAGTGCGTTCGTTGTGGCTTGACCACCAGATTGACAGTCTGGAAAAAGTCTTAGAGGCTTGCGGGTCTGGCCAACTTGCGACTTTCTCAGGTTTTGGAGAAAAAACACAGGCGAGCATAGCATCCAGCGTAGTTTTTGTGCTCGACAATGCCAAAAAATTACGGATCAATAAAGCCTGGGCACTGTATGAATTTTGGAAGCAAACATTGTCAACTGCATTTCCTGAGGTCAAGCTTGAACCAGGAGGAGAGCTCAGAAGGCATGCCAACACAGTGACCCAAACTGACTTGGTGGTTTCAGATGATTTTCAGAACGAAGTAGAAGCATTTCTATCAGAACACGAGCTTCTGCTTTATTTACCAAAAAACTCAGGCCCATTTGTTTGGAAAAGTTTATGGGACAAAACACCACATATCATTGCTTTTCATTTTGTAGATGCGGCCAAATTCTGGAAGCATTGGTTGGTTAACACCGGTTCCACTGCACATCTTGGCTGGAAATTTGACAATGAAACGAGCATAGAACAAGCCGCAAAAAAATCAAAAGCGGCTTCTGAAAAAGCTTTTTATGAAGAGCTTCATCTTCCTTTTATTCCACCCGAACTTAGGGAAGGTTTGGCAGAAGTAAACCTGGATGCGCAAGGCATCGACTCAATATTGACTTACGAACAATTGAAAGGCCCCTTGCACAACCACAGCCGTTGGAGCGATGGTGTGAATACCCTTCAAGAAATGGCATTGTTTTGCGTGGAAAAAGGTTGGGAATATTTTGGTATCGCCGACCACTCCCAAACTGCCACCTATGCCTCTGGACTAGAACCTCACAGAGTTTTGGCACAACATCTGGAAATTGAAAATCTCAACATTGAATTGGCTCCTTTTAAAATATTAAAAGGAATTGAGTCCGATATTTTGGGAGATGGTTCGCTGGATTATGAAAACGACCTGTTGTCTAAGTTTGACTACGTGGTGGCCTCTGTGCATTCAACTTTAAACATGAATGAGGCCACTGCCACCCAACGACTGATTAAGGCAGTTGAAAATCCTTTTACAACCATTTTGGGACACCCAACGGGACGATTGCTGCTGAAACGTGAAGGCTATCCACTCAATATGCCAAAACTTCTTGATGCTTGCGCTGCAAACCGGGTGGCCATAGAAATAAATGCCAGCCCATGGCGACTTGATCTGGATTGGCACTGGGTGAATGCTGCTATTGAAAAAGGAATCATGATTGCCATTAATCCTGATGCCCACAAAAAAGAAGCATTAACGGAAATGAAATATGGCGTTATGGCCGGTCGAAAAGCCGGACTGAAAACAAGCCAGACTTTAAACGCATTGCCATTGGGCGAACTGATGAACTGGATGAAAAACCGAATACAACTATTATAATGAACAACGAATTTAAAACCATCACACCGGGCGAACTTCCAACAGCTTCGTTTCACGCTTATATGCTGAGTGCCGTGGCTCCGAGGCCAATTGCTTTGGCGAGCACTATAGATGAAGCCGGACAAGTGAATTTGAGCCCGTTTAGCTTTTTTAATGCCTTTGGTTCAAACCCTCCAATTTTGATTTTTTCACCAGCCCGAAGGGTGAGGAACAACACCACAAAACACACCCTCGAAAATGCTCAGGAAACACGTGAAGTGGTCATCAATGTGGTGAACCATGCCATTGTGGAGCAGGTCTCGCTGGCAAGTTGTGAGTTTGAACGTGGAATTGATGAGTTTGTGAAGGCTGGTCTTACACCCATTCGAGCCGACATAGTGAAGCCTCCAAGGGTGGCAGAATCTCCTGTTCAGTTTGAATGTAAGGTGATAAACATCATAGAAACCGGACAAGAAGGCGGGGCGGGAAACCTGATTATTTGCCAGATTTTGAAGATGCACATCAACAAGCAAGTACTTGACGAAAAAGGGCTTATAGATCAACATAAAATAGATTTGGTGGCCAGACTTGGCGGCGACTGGTATTGCAGGGCCTCTGGCGATGCACTTTTTCAGGTGCCCAAGCCCAACCAGCAAAAAGGTATCGGATTCGACCAAATTCCTACATCGGTGCTAAATTCACACCTACTTAGCGGCAATGAGCTAGGCAGGTTAGCGAATATTGCAGTGTTACCAGAACAAGTAGATCTTGCTCAATTTAGCCAATCAGCTTGGTTCAGGGAACAAGCGTTTTCAGGCACATTGTCTGAAGGCGAAAAACACCGACTTTTTGAGGCGGGTAAAGCATTTTTAAATAGGAATTTGCTTCACGAAGCATGGTGTTGCTTTGTACTGAGCACTTAACTGTTCAATCCAATTTTTTTAACATGGAACTCAATTTTGAATCTTTTCTAAAACTTCTTCCCGCTGCATTTCTGATTTGGGGTTTAGTCCTCCTTATTCAAGGACTAAAATTCGAAGATGGAAAACTGACACACAAAGGTCTCACTGTTTTCGTTCCGGTAATCATGGTATTTTCTTTTGTAAGTCTGTTGAATCGAGGTATTTTCATTTTGCCCAATCAACCTGAATTTAGCATCAATCTATTTTTCTTCATGGCTTTGAGCATATTGGCTGTGCTCACTTTTATTGGAATCGGATCTTATTATTTGAGCAAAGACGTGCCTGAAGTGATATCAAAAGCAGGCATCGCCATTTGTAGTTTTGCCATTGTGATTTTCTTTATCTCCGTATCTATGAGCCAAAAAGAAGGTGTTATTAATCTGCAAAATGCCAAAGGCCATGAATTCAAGATGGTAGATGAAAGCAAAATGAGCTCTCTGTAGATATCAATGTCTAAAGACTCTCAGCATCGTTTGCATTTTAGCCTGGGTTTCGGCCCATTCTGCGGCAGGAACAGACGATTGTGTAATGCCTGCGCCAGCAAAAGTAGATAGCTGATTGCCTTGCAATTTTCCGCATCTCAAGTTTACATATAGGTGGCTTTCGCCTTCTATATGTATGGGGCCTATAAAGCCGCTATATAGCTCCCTTTCAAATCCTTCAACTTGCTGAATGAAATTCAAAGCTTCGGGTTTTGGCATACCGCAAACTGCCGATGTTGGGTGCAGCAAATGAAGCATGGCAGATTCAATGTTGGGATAATTTGCCTCAGTTTTATCTACAATAAAATCTGTTTTCAAATGAAGCAAATCCCCTGCAAGCACTGTGTATGGGCCTTTATCTATGTATTCTCGCACCCGTATTTTTTTGAAACAGTCTATAATATACCTGCTCACCATGGCCTGCTCTTCAATTTCCTTTTGCGACCAAAGTGTTTGTTGAATCGGTTGGCTGGTGTCCCATTGCCTCCGAGTTCCAGCTAAGGCCTGTGTTCTGAAACTATATTGATCAGCATGCACCAACAATTCAGGCGAAGCTCCTATCCAAATCGTATCGTTTTCCCATTTCAACAGGTAAACAAATGCATCAGGATATAATTGACAAGCGTTTATAAACAAACTTTCAGGTGTAGGGACATGCGAAAGGGTATGTTCTTTTTTCCTGGCCAACACTACTTTGCTGAAATTTCCGACAGCAATCGATTCTAAGGCTAACTCTACTTGCTTTTCATATTCGAGTGCAGATATACTCTGAGCTGCATGCGTTTTGAGATTTGAAGCTGTAAAGTTTTGAGCTACAGATTTCAACTTTTGCAATGGACGTTTCTCAAACGAAGTTTCTTCTTTGATTTGCCAATCCGCATCAAAAACAAACTTTCTTTCTGGTTGCAAAAACCAGGCATTTTCAGATTGAGGATCAAAACCTTTCACTAAAAAACCTTCAGCAAGCTCGTGCATGGCTGGTTTTTCAATTTCTTGAAAACCACCACTTGAAGTGAAAACAGAAGCATTGTTTGAACCAGGCAATCGAAAAGCAACAAATCCCTTGTTGGAAACAAAAAGGTGTTCTACTGAGCTATCAACTACTTTTTCCTGAAGAATGGTTTGTGGATTCAAGGTTTGAACAGTTTTCTAATAAACATGCCTTTTGCAAAAATGGTTTATCGAAGCTCTGGTGGAGCAACTTTGGTAAACATTGATTTTTTAAAATACCTGCTTCGAAATTTGAGAAAAGGCTCCAAATTCCCGTAAACAAAAATTTCCCGCTTTTTATCAGAAATTAAATCTACCACCTCACCCAACAACGAGCCTAAGTAAGATGCACCCAGGGTAACGGCTAAAACTGTACCTGCATTTGATCCAATTTGATCGAATCCATAGCTAACAGCAGTATAGGCAATGCCAAGACCAAGGCCCGCAGTCCCAAAGGCCAGCCGGTTCTTAAGGTTTTGTTTCACATATATTTTATCAATATTTTGAACTGAAATTTTTCTTATAGATATGTTTGAAAAGGCAAAATCATAATAATCATCCTTATTCCAAAGGTACAGTGCTCCCGTGTCTGAATACAAATATTCGCCATCGAACATGCCCTCGAAAGTGCTCACCGTAAGCCATACCCCTTTGCCTTCGTAGCTTTTAAATTTGTGGTTTTTATACTCAGGCAAATTCGACCAATTCATTTTTGTTTCCTTTTCAAATTTATTTTCGAATTGAAGTATAAATTTTTCGAACTCAGGAATAGATGCTTTTGAAACCAAAGAATTTTCAACCTGTCTGTTTTGCATAATAACCTTGAAAGCAAGGTTGCCAAAGTTGTCAATTTTATAAGTTGCGGACCTGCATTTTTTCAGGCCAGGGAATAGATTGAAATACAATATTTCCAAACTATCAACGGTTTTTCCTATTCTTGGAAGTTCGTAGTCAGTTGTTTCCTGAGCCAATAACTGGTTGTTTGAAAACAACAAACCAACCAAAACACAAAACAGTATGGATCGTAACTTATTCACTCGTTTCATTGAAATTTTCGAGTTCAAAAGTAGGAAATATCGTTTCCAAAGGCAGCATTTTCGTTTGAATATGTTTTTTGGCTTTGCCTGTGTTTTTGGCTTGTTTCTATTGCAAAGCGCTCAAGCCCAAACTGTAGATGTGCGTTCCACCACTACTAAAATTGGAGAAACAGACAGAAAAGGTTATGCGGTTTGCATAGAATTGGACCGAAAAAGCGTATTGAATTTTTGGCAAAAAACGCTAAAGGACACCAAAGGAAAGGTGATTTCGGAGAAAGGAAATGTGTATCGTGCATTGAATGCTCAGCCTTCCCAGTTTTTTAATAAACCAGTAAATCTGAGTTCGAAAGTCGAACAAACGGGCAACTGCATGGTGGTATTTTTGGCAGGTATGGACGAGACAGAAAAACCATTGGAAGGCAGTGATGATGAAAATGTAAAAAAGTTTTTATACGAGTTTGCCATTCAAATTTATCGTAACGATGTGGGCGATCAGATAGGCCAAGCCGAAAAAGTAGTAGATCTAAGCGTAAAAGCCCAAGAAAAAAAGGTTTCGGAAGGCAAGAGCCTGCAACACAAATTGGAACGATCGTATAAAGATCGAGCCAAGTTGCTTGAAAATCTAGATGAAAACCGATTCAATACCCGAAAACTAAAGCAGGACAGCGTCAGAAATATAGCAGAACAAGAGCAATCACTCGAAGAAATTAAAAAAGTGCGGGAAGTATTGGAACAAAAAAAATCTAAGCTCAACCAGATTGAATGAACAGGATAAACGACTTGTTTGGTATAGAATATCCCATTGTGCAGGCAGGCATGGTTTGGTGCAGTGGCTGGAAACTAGCAGCAGCTGTGAGCAATGCCGGAGGATTGGGTTTATTGGGTGCAGGCAGCATGTATCCCGATGTTTTGAGGGAGCACATTGTAAAATGCAAACAAGCTACAACCAAACCTTTTGGGGTGAATGTTCCCCTACTCTATCCCGATATTGACCTGATTATGAACATTATATCCGATGAACATGTGCCCATTGTGTTCACATCGGCAGGTAGCCCGGCCACTTGGACAAGCTGGCTCAAGATAAGGAACATCAAAGTAGTGCATGTGGTTTCCAGTGTGAAATTTGCCTTAAAAAGCCAGGAATGCGGTGTGGATGCCGTGGTGGCAGAAGGTTTTGAAGCGGGAGGACACAACGGGCGAGAAGAAACAACCACGATGGTGCTCACGCCCATGGTGAGAGATGCCATACAGATTCCACTTTTGGCGGCAGGCGGCATTGGCGATGGCCGAAGCATGCTGGCGGCTGTGGCTCTTGGTGCAGATGGAGTTCAGGTAGGAAGCAGGTTTGCAGCCAGTAATGAGTCGTCGGCACACGAATCGTTTAAACTGGCCATTCTTCAAGCAGGCGAAGGTGCCACTGAGCTGGTGATGAAAAAAACAGTACCAGTTCGCTTGCTGAAAAATGATTTTTACAAGCAAATTAAAGAAGCCGAAAACAGGGGAGCCTCGCCTGAAGAATTGAACGAAATCCTGGGAAACCGCAGGGCCAAATGGGGTATTTTTGAAGGCAACATGTCCGAGGGTGAATTGGAAATCGGACAGATTGCTGGCGCCATTAATGACATAAGACCTGCCGCTGATATTTTGCTTGCTATTTGGAATGGGTATTTAGAGGCGAAGGCGAAGCTAGAGAAGTAGTAAGTAGCAAATTGTTAACGCATACAACACGCTGACTGTTTTTTGTCCTTCATTTTCAGCTGAAAGTATTGTGCTTTCAAAAAATACAAAATAAATTTGGCGGATAAAAAAAAGGTCGTACTTTTGCTATACCATATAATTAAAAAGTTTATAAAAAAGCATTTATTTCCTGCACACATACACACAGTTAAATAAGAATGTATTCGCTGTATTTTTAATTGGCTTTTTTTGTTTATCCTTTTCTTTGAGAGCTCAAAATAAACATGGTCAACTGCCAAAAGTTGGGGACCTTAAACGGGTTAAAGACATGAGTAAAAATGGAGGTGGGGTCAAGGTTACTGATCAGTCTTGTTTTAGGTGCGAATTCGATAACCCTAATTATCCGATCATTGATTGGAAAATAGATGAAAACGCCAATACCGTTTTTCATTGTGCAAAAAAGCTACTGCAGTTTGGGTTTAATGCATCACACTTGTTAG
>JBBRCC010000071.1:0-23583 GCA_038205175.1 Cytophagales bacterium
GGTTGCAGTATTTCTTTATTATTTGATTGGTTTTTTCTAAATCTTGTCCGTCATAGGCTTTAATCAGATTATCTCTGTCACTAAGGCTCAATCCATTTATATTCGGAATTTTAAGCTGCTTCAATACTTGCGATTGAAATCTTGGAAGCCCACCATTCATTCTAATTCCAATTTGGGACATTTGATGCTTGATAAAGTCGGACATTAATATGCTTCCCAAAATCTTTAAAGAAGAAATATTGTCAGCTGTCACATAGTATATATTATGATGAGGATAGTAATTGCCTTTATCAATAAAGAGAAACTTGTTACCTGTCAAGTCAGGCAATAAAAGTTTCGGTTTACTTAATAGTTCTGGTTTAATTTTATCTATTGTTTTATACCATTTATTTGGCGTTTTCTTCGCAGTATGCCTTTGTAATAGAGTGTGTTTGTTGTCATTAAAATAAGTCTGCAAATGTGGATACTGCTCTAAATCACAAAGTTCACCTTTGTCGTAAGGGTTAATTAAATAATTCTCCGTCCATTTGAATGCGTTATTTTTTAAGTCTGTTGATTTTATTAATGGCAATATTCTACTTTTTTCAATCCCATTAAGATCTTTTTTATTTTTGATAAAAATCTTGTCTGCTCCAGTCGCAACACCAATACCAATTTTAAAGCCTTGTTCTTCTATACCAATTAAGGCTGTATGATTTATGTTGTAATGTAAAAACAAGTTTTGCCAAGAATGACTTTTGGGATTTTCAACTTCTTGAAATTTTAAGCTGTTAAATTCAATTTGTTTTGAGTCGTCTTCGCAAAAAAGAACTTTTTCATATCTTTTACATTTTTGAATTGTGGTGATACAAGGATATGCAGTTACTGCTTCGTCAAAAGGTGAAGATTTTTCAATATTCAAAACTTTTTTCAAAGCATAATTAGTTGAAATTTGCTCCCTTAAATTCTTTCCGTATTGATTATTCAGCCATCTATTAGAGCAAATGAATGACAATAGACCGTCAGGTTTTAGCAATTCTAATGAATACTCGAAAAATGGAATATATAAGTCGGCTCTATATTTGAACGTTTTGAAGTTTTTACGATAAAATGATTTGTCATTTTCAGGTATGAGTTCGTGTCTTATATACGGCGGATTGCCAACAATGCAATCAAATTGATGGTAAAAATTGTGAGTAAGAAAGTTTGTCTTATAACAAATTTGATGACTCAAATTGAGCTTTTGATTAGTCAAAACGAAAATCAATTCATCAATAGTCTTGCTCAAATTTAAGAAGGCGTTTTTTTCTAACTCGACAAAATTCAAATTACTTACGGCACTATCAATAAATGAGAATTGGTAACGTAGAGCCGATTTGTAAAGTCGCTTAATTATTTCTGTTGCAAATGCACCATTTCCTGATGCAGGCTCAAGAATTTTTAAGTTACTTAAATTTAACTCGGAAGAATAACCCACTTCATCCAAAATAAATTGGACTACATTTTCGTTAGTAAAGACTTCACTTTGATTTCTTCCGTTTTTCCGCTTCATAATTACTGTTGATTAAACTCGTGAAGTTGTCCAGTTAAATGACCTACGAAAGAATTTAAAAAAGTTTCGATTGAGATGCTTGCTTCTAAATCTCCAAACTGATGGTCATTGGTAACCCAAATCAAACAGGTTTGAGAATAGAGCCTTTCTAACATTAGTTTTTGACAAAAAAGTTTGTATCTGTCTAAGTATGATGTATTATGAAACTCACTAAATACCTTGAAATAGGGTTCTGAAATTCTTACTGGAGATGTTGATTTTTGAGATTTTTCAACAATCATCAAATAGCCTAACCAAGGTGCAGGTTGATTTGGAAATGCTTTTTCTCTGAAAGCTGTCCATAAGTCTGTTGCACTTCCTAATGCTTCTTCTGTCCTGTTATTAAAATTATTGCCGAAAGAACCGACTTGAGATTTCAGTTCTATAACTGCAACCAATTTTTTTGATTGGGTTATGATGAGCATATCCCAATCCTTTGTTGGCCTAAAATAACCAGGTAGCTTATTACCCTTAATAAAAATGCAATCTTCTGGTATGCCCATATCTTTAGCCACCACATAAAGTAATTTTAATAGACCATCCAGTTGCTTTCCACCAGTTACCGAACTCCTGTTTCCAGTATCCTTAATTTCCTTTTCACTTTGGGCATCCTTTTGACTGTTTCGTGTTTCCCAAAAAAGTTTAATTGCATCTTTTAAAAGGGATTCGTATTTTTTTAAGTCCATTTTTTCTTGTCTATTGTTATTGCAAATTTAACTTTTTCAGTATTATCGTCTGTCGGATGGTGGTTTCGTAATATTGCACCCAACATTCCAGTTTGTGCAACTCCCTCCAAACTTGCGTATATTTCCTTTATCTCCGAAGGTTTCCCATTCGCCTTGTCCAGCAGGATCAACTGCTCAGCTATAATCTCCGTTCCCTGTTTTTTTACCCCTACCTTGTTTTCAAATGTACTGGTCTTTATCTTTCCTTCCAAATATACGCTGCTCCCTTTCTTTAAATATTTATCAGCCACCTCTGCTACACCCCGCCAGGTTATAATATTGTGCCTCTCCGTTTCGGTGTGCTTGTTCCCTTTTTTTTCTTTGTAGCTTTCGGAAGTAGCCAGGGTAAATTTGGCCAGATAAATGCCTCCATCCAACACCTGCGTTTCCGGGTCTTTGCCTACATTTCCTATTAAAGTAACCTTGTTTAAACCTCGCATGGGTGCTTTTGAATGAAGGTCAAAAATAAAGGTTTATATTAAATATCCAAATGATCTGATAGACTTTTATCTGATCAAATCCTTTTGTGGTTATCGGGAGTGGAATTGGAGGAAATAGTCAGATACGTGAGTTTTGAAAGCTTCTCATATTCCTGCAAGGCTGGTGAGTTCATATTTAAATTCAATTGTAAGGTTCGTGAGATCTGAAAACGATACCTGCATTTGCAGAACTATTGTGTACATATATCCTTGCCCCATTGGTAATTTTACTATGTTTGCCCCACAATAGTTCTTTGATTTTTCATGCTTGCCCGACGAATTTTACGCATCAAGGTTTTTCAATCACTGTATTCTATTCATACACTTGAACAGGGTAATTTCCAGGCTGGTTTCGACATGCTGATGGAAGAAATGGTGGATCAGACTGAATATATTGATGCCACAGCTACTCAAAAAGAAGGTTATGAAAAATTAGCGGAGTCAGCCTGGAAACCAGTAGGTCCCGAGCAGGAGGAAGAAACATTTTCGCTACCCAACTGGCTTAAATCGCTGATTGCTTCTTACAAAGCTTCGTTGAAAAACCAGAACGAAAAAGACAGGAAAAATGTAGCCAAAAGGCTTACCCAGGATCTGGAAGTAGCCACAGCTGAATCTATTGGCTTATTGAACCTCATGATCAATTTATCAGAAATGGTGAAAGACAAAGAAGAGGTGAAGCAAACCAAACATTTCAACAACCAACCTTCTGAACTTCATCTGCTCAAATTTGCCAACCATCCGATGCTGTTGGCTTTAAAAGATGCAGTCTGGTTTGAAAAAGAAACTAAAAAACAGAAAAACAGGTGGTTCGACAACGAAGAGCTGGTTCATGTTATGTACAGAGATTGCCTGTTGGGCAACGATTTTTACCAGGAGTATATGTCTATGCCAGATCCTGGGTCAGAGGCACATGCTTCCATGTTGAAAAACCTTGTGAAGCAAATGATGAAGCACAAGGTGCTGCATCATGAAATGATTGAACATGACCTGAATTGGGTGGAAAACAGCCAATTGGCTACCATCGAGTTGAAAAAAGCCACAAAAGTGGCAAGCCAGAATCCTGATTATTCTTTCGGATTCGAAGTGTTGCAAAACGAAAAGGAAGATATGGTTTACTTTATGGAGCTACTTTTCAGCAAAACACTTGAGTACCAAAAAGAGTGGATAGACATAGCAGCCATAAAACTTGAAAAATGGGAAGTTGGCCGTTTGGCCTTGTCCGACAGGCAGCTATATTGTCTGGCACTCACAGAAATGGTTGAATTTCAACACATCCCCATCAAAGTTACCCTGAATGAAGTGCTGGAAATTAGCAAGACCTACAGCACACCCGACAGCTACAAATTTCTGAATGGCATGCTCGATGCGGTGAGTTCTATGCTGCTGGAATCGGGTCGGATTAAAAAGAGCGGTCGAGGTTTGATGGACAATAAATAGTAACCTCTTATTTTTGCAAAAAAAGCAACCAAAATTATGAGTAAAGGAACTGCACATTTTTTGTTCTTTACAGTCGGTTTGGCTGTTGGGGCAACCATTGGCATTTTATATGCACCTGATGAAGGAAAGTCTACCAGAGACAAGCTGAGTTTTCAGTTGACCAAGTATCGTGACAAGCTTCGGGATATCTTGAACAGGCTAAACGGTGAAACGTTTGACGATTCGCCCATGAGCGCAGCCAAAAGCGAAAGCCAGCGCATTATCAACGACACAAGGGCAGAAGCAGAAAAGCTGTTGAACGATGTGGAGGCTCTTATGGGGCAAATCACCATGTTGAAAGATAAAAAAGACGAATCAGAATGAGAAAAAGAACATTGGTAACTACGTTTAAATATTTCAACTATCTTTGTTTAGTGCTTGTATTGGCTCTGTTTACGCAGTGTGGAGATGCTTCCGATAAGGATCTTTCTGCCACGGAGCTTATCAACAACCCAAATACTGTAGATTCCAATGCCGACCCTGACAAACCGCTTCCTCAAATAACCTTTGAAAAATCGGAGTTTGATTTCGGAACAGTCGAAGAAGGCAATATAGTGCAACATTTGTTCAAGTTTACGAACACAGGCAAGGCAGCTTTAATTATTTCTGGTGCCTCTGCTTCATGCGGTTGCACTGTGCCCAGCTATCCTAAAAAGCCAATTCAAGCTGGTGAATCAGCTGAAGTAACTGTAGTTTTCGACACAAAAGGAAAGGCCGGAAACCAAATGAAAGTGGTAGTCATTACTTCCAATACAAATCCAAGCCAAACCGAAATTGCGCTGAAAGGCGTTGTATCCATCAACTCAACCAACAAAGAATAAACAATCTTCTATGAACGCAACACTCAGTTTTATCATTCTCCAGGCCGGCTCAGGCTCTCCTTACACTTCACTGATGATGATGGGTCTCATCTTTGTGGTCTTTTATTTTTTCATGATCCGCCCACAACAGAAGAAGCAAAAGGACCAGAAAAAATTTGTGGAAGAACTGAAGAAAGGCGATAATGTGGTTACTCTCGGAGGCATGCATGGTAAAATCTTTGCCATTGAAGGCGAAACCATTCTACTTGAAGTGGACAGAGGCACCAAATTAACTTTCGATCGGGCTTCCATTTCTATGGAATCTTCAAAACGTATGATCAAAGAATAGCAACATGTTTACCCGCCTCGTCCGACATATCTACGATGTCACCATTCACGAATGGAGGATACTCATGGTATGTTGTTTTTTAGCGGCTTGCTTGTGGTTTTTGAACGCATTGAGTAAAAATTACTCCACATACATTCTATTTCCTGTCAACATTGTTTACGATGAAGAAAGTTTCATGCCGGTCTCGAATCTGCCTAGGTTTGTTTCTGCCAATGTAGATGGCGATGGTTGGAAATTATTGGGATATTTGCTTGGTAAAAAAAGAGAGCTGACTTATCGAATCAGTAACCCCATTGCTGCCAGACAGTTGGAGCATGGCAAATTGGTAACCTATATCAAAGCCATCGACCCAAAACTAGATATCAACTACCTCGACGTGCAGCCCAATGTTTTCAAGTTCGAACAACGTATCAAGCGGCGCATACGTTTGTATGCAGACATTAGTGGTTCTCAATTCACAGAAGGTTTCGATATGATGGGCGAGGCAAAGTTGCACCCAGGTTCAATCGAAGTGACAGGCCCCAAAAGTCTGGTCAACGGATTGCCTTCATTTTTGCCATTGAGCTTGCAGGTCAAGGATATTAAAAGCGATATTTCGAAAGAAGTCCCCATTCAAATCGGTGAATTAATCCAATCTGATTTGGTTACTATGTCTCACAAATCGGCACTTGTTAAGCTCACTGTTTTGCCTTCTTTTGGGCAAGTGTTGCAGTTGCCGGTTACTTGGTCTGATAAAAAGGTGAAGTTCAAATTAGTGCCTTCTTCTGTCAAAATTTCTTTCAATCAAAACGGTGTCAACCTGCCGCCTGCTATGCCACATCAGTTTAAAGTCCAGGCCAATTTTGAGGATGTAAACTGGCAAGACAGCACAGTTCAGCTGGTATTGATAAAAAACCCGACTTCGGCCATTTCTTTTCGCATTCAGCCGGTGTTTGCTAAAGTTAAACCATAATCCCATGCCTTATAAAATTGGTGTTACAGGTGGCATCGGTGCCGGAAAATCTACAGTTTGCAGAATATTTCAAATTCTAGGTGCACCAGTTTACGATGCCGACTCTCGTGCCAAATGGTTGATGAACCATGACTCAACGCTTATATCCAGCCTAAAAGATTTGGTAGGCAATGAGATATACACCCCGGAAGGTTTGTTGAACAGAAGCTTTTTATCAGATGCCATATTTTCAAATCCCGAAATGCTGAAAAAAGTAAATGCATTGGTGCACCCTGAAGTTGGTGCTGATTTTCGCAATTGGCTATCCTCACAAACATCTCCATATCTGGTGAAAGAGGCTGCATTGTTGTTTGAATCGGGAAGTTACAGGGAACTTGATACTGTAATAACGGTCACAGCTCCTTTAGAAATTCGAATTGCCAGGGTACTGAAGCGGGATGAGCAACGCAGCATGCAGCAAGTAATTGATATCATCGACAAGCAATGGATAGACCAACAAAAAATAGAACTTTCTGAGTTTGAACTGTCAAACAATGATGAGCAATTACTGACGCCTCAAGTGGTTCAACTGCATGAAATATTTTTGCAAAGAGCTCTAAAGCAATAGTTTGCCAGCCATCAGCAAGCCAGCCATACTAAGTGAGTCTGTAATTTTACCTTGCATCACCAGTTCTATGGCTTCGGCGAGGGGTAATTTCCAAACACGCAATTGTTCTGTTTCTTCTGGTTCAGATTCTCCAAAAGTTAATTCCTGCGCCATGTAGAGGTAGCCAACTTCATCTGTCACCGAGTTTGAGGTGTGAATGTTGCTCAATAGCGTCCATGTCCTGGCCAAAATCCCTGTTTCTTCCTGCAATTCTCGCCTGGCAGAGTCAAGCGGATCTATGCCAATGGAGCCACCACCTTCCGGAATTTCCCAGTGGTATTCGTTCAACGTATATCTATATTGACCTACCAACCAGGTGTTTCCCGCTGCATCTACAGGCACTATGCCTATGGCCAGATTTTTAAAACTTACTACGCCGTAAATGCCATTTCCTCCAGATGGATTTATGACCTGATCTTCCCGAACCGAAATCCAGGGGTTGTTGTAAATTGGTTTTGAAGACAGTGTTTTCCAGGGATTTCCTGTCGGATGATCGTTGAAATTATGACTTTTCATCTGTTGTTTCCGGGAGTTCAAAATACTGTTTCAGGCTGCTTTTGATGGCCTTGAAAAATGCAGCATTGTCTTTTTTGTCTGTAAAAACTTCTAGCAAGGCAGGGGAGGAGCTTGCGCTCATAAATGGTAGCCAGCTTTGCTCCAGATCTTGCTTGCTGCTTACCGGAAAATAGTTGAACCCCTTTTCCTGGCAAAGATGACTGGCATCGAGGGTTTGTTCTGTTTCAAAAAATTCTTCAAGCTCTGGTTGGCGGGCAGGACCATCTATCATCCGAAAAATATTGCCGCCTTGGTTGTTGAGCAAAATAATTTTCAGATTTGGCTTCAAATGCTTGTGCCAAAGTCCGTTTCTATCGTAGAAAAAAGCCACATCGCCCACCAGCAACACTATTGGCTCGCTGGTTGCTAAACTATGCCCTACAGCAGTGCTTACGCATCCATCTATGCCGCTGGTGCCTCTGTTGGAAGTAATCCTAAGATTTGGCTTGAAATTGTTGAAAAAGTTGGCATACCTGATGGGCATGCTGTTGGCCACATGAAAAAATCCGGGTTCTGGCAATTGAGAAACGATTTGTTGAGCTGCCTTAAATTCGTTCCAGCCTCCATGAGAAATTTCGAGTTCAACCTGTTTTTTGGTTTGTGCATTCAGATCCTCCCATTGCTGGAAATATGGCGTTTCCGGTTCATTGAAGCGGGCATAATAGCCATGTTCGCCAAGCTTGGTAACAAACGATGACACATCATGTCTAATAATATGAGTCACAGTTCTGAAAGTGTCGGCTACATGTCCTTCAGGCTGAATATGCCAATGCTGGGTTGGAGGAAAATTTCTGATAAACTGCTTCAGGTTTTTTGAAATCAATGAATTGCCAAAAGTAATCAGCAAATCGGGTCGTAAATCTTCACATTGCTCTTCGGCGAGTTGACCCAAAAACCAGTCATGATCTGTGATTACCTTTTCTATGCCATGCAAATTACTGATTACGTCGGCTAAAACTGGAATGCTGTTGTAGTATCTGCAGGCGTACACAGCATCACGCAAGGCCTGACTCCAAGGCATTTGCCCGGCAACAAGCATTTTCTTGGGTGCCGCCAACCAGGCGTTCATCAGCGGATTCAGTTGCTCTTTACTCAAGCTTGCCGCTCCGCCAACGGTTTGAATAACCCTGGCTTCTTCAAACACAAGCATTTCATCAAGTGCCGGGTAAAGTGGCTCTCTGAACGGAAAGTTGATGTGAACAGGACCTTTCTGTCTGCAAGTGTCAATGGCTTCATGCAACCTGAACTGCATGTGCTTTCTGATGTCTTGATTTTCGTATTGCTCAGGCATGCGAAGAAACAGATTTACATGAGAGCCGAAAACCTGATGCTGATTCAAAGTTTGCCCATCTTGTTGGTCTATCCATTCGAACGGACGATCTGCGGTACAAACCAGCAAGGGAATTTGTTGATAAAACGCTTCGGCAACAGCTGGGTAAAAGTTCAACACCGCCGTGCCTGATGTGCACACCAGACCAACAGTTTCACCAGAAGCCTGAGCCAAACCCAAGGCAACATAAGCTGCCGAGCGTTCATCGGCCAAAACAAATGTTTCTATGTCGGCATGTCGGTTCAGGGCAAGCGTGAGAGGTGCACTGCGTGAACCCGGGCAAATCACAAATTTTGAAACGCCGTATTTCGAGGCGAGTTGCACAAAATCTGTAGCCGTTTTATGAATCATGATGATTTTAAAACGCCAGTTCTCTCAGTTTGCCAAATGGAATTTCCAGTATGAGCTTTGCGAGTTCAACTTCTTTTCCTTCCAACCCATACTTTTCCATATTTTTCAATGGACGATCGGCTCTAAAATACGCCACGAGCACAAAGTTCTGATCTCGCAGTTGGATGTAGTCCGGGATTTTCGCTTTGCCTTTTACTTTGATGATGTACATCAGCCATTTAGTTTTTTATGATCTGCCAAAAACTTAGCCAAACCAATATCAGTAAGTGGGTGGTTGAGCAGGCTCATGATTACGTTCAATGGACAAGTAACCACATCGGCGCCCAATTCCGCACACTGCACAATGTGCATCGGGTGACGAATAGAAGCAGCCAATACCTCTGTCATGTAACCGTAATTGTTGAAAATGGTTATGATTTGCTCAATCAATTCAACCCCGTCGGTGCTCACATCGTCTAGCCGGCCTACGAATGGAGAAACATACGAAGCGCCTGCTTTGGCAGCCAAAAGTGCCTGGCTAGCCGAAAAAATCAAAGTACAATTGGTTCTGATGCCTTTGTTCGAAAAGTATTTAATAGCCATCACGCCGTCTTTGGTCATAGGTACTTTCACCACAATTTTCGGATCAATTTCGGCCAACTCTTCGCCTTCCCGAACAATGCCTTCAAAATCTGTGGCAATAACCTCGGCCGAAACATTGTCATCCACAATGTCACAAATAGCTTTGTAGTGACGGAATACTTTGTCTTTGCCAGTTATGCCTTCTTTGGCCATCAGCGATGGATTGGTGGTTACACCATCTAGTACGCCCAGGTTGTGTGCTTCTTTAATTTCTGCCAGGTTTGCGGTGTCTATGAAAAACTTCATGGTTTGCGTTGATTAAGTTTGTTGCAAAAAACGCATAAAATGCGAAACGAATGAAACACACCTGGTGCAATGAGGTAAAGCAAGTTTGGCAATGGTTGGTCCAATTCATAAAACAGCCTGAGATTCCACCCGCATTCTGGTTTGTTTGGTTGGGCTATATAGGTCTTTTAATTGGGTTTAACTATGTCTTAGACTTTGAAAATGAGGTACTTGACAATTTAGCTCCTCAGCCTTTGCTTTTGCTTGGCTATTTTATTTTTTATTTTTTGGCCTTTGCCGGAACCTTACTTATTCAGCGTCTTTTTTACTTAAAAATTAATTTTTCTGCCGCTTTTTGGGCCTCGGTTAGCTGGCTTTTGCTGGTAAAGGTTTTAAATGGAAATGCAATCCTGTATTCTTATTGGGTAGAAAACAGTATTCCTTGGGAACTGCAATATTTTGCCCGTCGCTGTTTATCCAATTTTAGTCGGGCTTCCATTGCTTTTGCGGGGGCCGGTTTATCGCTGTTGATGTTTTCAACACACCAAACGAAAGATTTTTTTGGCTTGTTTACTACCGGAAAATCCTTGAAACCATATTGGCTCATGTTGGCCATTATGCTGCCTGTATTGGTGCTGGCTTCTTTTCAAGACGATTTTCTGTCTTATTACCCCCGATACCAATCCACTGCGGCTTCTGAATACTTGAAAATTCATCAAGCCATAACTACGCTCGCCTACGAGTTTTGCTATGGCATAGACTTCGTTGCCGTTGAATTGTTGTTCAGAGGCATGATGATCTGGATTTTGGGCCGCTACATGGGCATTCACGTGGTTTTCCCCATGGCTACCGTTTATTGTATGATTCATTTTGGCAAACCGCCCGGCGAAACCATCAGTTCAATATTTGGCGGCACCATTCTCGGTGTTATTGCCTACCACAGCCGGAGTATCCTTGGCGGGGTTTTCATCCATTTGGGTGTGGCTTGGCTGATGGAAATAATCGCTGGTCTGCAACACCTCATTAGAAATAGCTGAGAGCAACTTGTTTTTGCCTTTATCTCGTGTAACATAAGGCACCAACCTTAGTCTGAAAGTAATCTACTTTTGTAGAATTTTTATTGATAGAAAGTGGTAGAAAGCTTAAAACCAGGACTTAAAGAAAATTGGAAGCAGTTTGCCATTTTGGTTATCGTCAATGCTTTTGTGGGAGGCATGATCGGTATGGAACGCACCATTTTTCCCCAATTTGCCGGGTTAGTTTTTGGTGTTGCTTCAAAGACAGCCATTCTTTCATTCATCACAGCATTCGGAATATCAAAGGCAATTGCAAACTACTATACAGGAAGACTCGCCAACAAATTCGGACGTAAAAATTTATTGTTGTTTGGCTGGTTAATCGCTATTCCAATCCCATTTATGCTGATTTATGCTCCTGGTTGGGCTTGGGTCATTTTTGCAAATGTGCTCCTGGGTGCAAGTCAAGGTTTGACATGGAGTAGCACAGTAGTAATGAAAATTGACCTTGTTGGTGAAAAGGACAGAGGATTTGCCATGGGATTAAATGAATTTGCTGGCTATTTTGCAATCGGCATAATCGCATTCTTAACTGCTTATGTGGCCGACAACTATGGCATTACTCCTTACCCATTTTACATAGGCATTTTCATATCCATTGTTGGATTTATTTTTACAGCCTTGTGGGTAAAGGATACAAGGGCTTTTGTTCAAAAAGAAAGTATAACAGACAACACGGCAAACCTTGGCAATGTGTTTTTAGAAACAACTTTCAAAAACAAAACACTAAGTGCTGTAACACAAGCAGGACTGGTAAACAACCTGAATGATGGAATGATTTGGGGATTGCTTCCCATTTTTCTTCTAAACCTTCACTTCAACAATGAAAATATTGGAATCATCTCAGCAATATACCCAACAGTATGGGGTATCGGACAACTATTTACAGGAAAAATGGCTGATCTCTATTCTAAAAAATCAATGCTTGTATCAGGCATGCTTTTACAAGGTTTAGCTATTTTGCTTATTCCCTTCTTTAGTAATTTTTATGCTTTGGTTTCCCTTTCCGTTATACTTGGTTTAGGAACAGCTTTGGTTTATCCAACATTCTTATCCACCATTGCACAAACCACAAGTCCGAAGCAACGAGCCGAAAGCATTGGCACATTTCGACTTTGGAGAGATTTAGGCTACGCAATTGGTGCAATACTTTCAGGTGTTACAGCCGACATATTCGGCATCGAATATGCTATTTTTCTTATTGGTGGTCTCACAATCGCTTCTTCGGTCATCATAAAATTCCGAATGCCCGAACAAATTAAAATTATCAAAGCATGCGAAGTCAACTAAAGCACCGCCGTATAGCCTTTCAATTTTTTCCCAAAACATAAAAGATATTTTTTTCGCTGAGCATTCTCTTGCTTTCTGGTTCTGGTTCAATACTTCAAAATCTATTGGGCAAAAAAAATCCCGCCTTAAAAGCGGGATCTTTTTTCACTCAACCACATGGAGGTTACTTCACAATCAACTTCTGCGTTACAGTTGTATTATTATTTTTGGCTTCAATAACATAAATGCCATTTGCCAAAACTGTGTTCGGAACAAGGGTATTCAAGCCTTTTCGGGCATACATGCTGGATTTGTAAACTTTCTTGCCCAAAATGTTCAAAACCCGAACTTGCATATCTCCGGCTTCTGCTGCATTGATGCTGATGTTCACTTTGCCATCGAGGGATGGGTTTGGATAAACCGACATCGTTGTGCTGCCTTCAAGCAAGCTACGTGTATCTGTTACAGTGGCAGGTGCATACACAATTTCAAATCGGTTGTCGCCCAGGCTGGCGGGGTCGCTGCTGATCTGGAACGGATAGTTGCTACCTTCTTTGATTTCGGTATGGCTACCCAAATAGTTATCTTTCAAATAAATGCTGGCATTGATATCCATGTTGTGCAACTGCTCGAAATAAAGGGTATGGCTACCTGTATAAGCGGCATCAATACCTAAACGCAATATGGCTGCTTCTCCATTTGATACAGGGAAAGCATTCGAAGTCAATTTCAGACCAGATGGCAATAAACTGTAGATGTTCACTTCAGAGCCCATCATTTTGTGTGCATCGAACTGACGATCAAAACCATCGGTGGCATTGTTGTTCACCCATACATACGCATTGTCATAGTAGCCTTCAGGATTGGTTACCTTAATGACGAAATACTGCATATCGCCTGCTGCCTCACGAATGAAAGTGCTATTGGTTGCCGACTTCATGTTTTCTGCAAAACTAAATGAACCTGCGCTGCTTGCTTTCACAAAAAACGCCTGACCTGAAGCAATGTATCTCCTGGCACCTGGACCAGCCGGAGCGGTGTATGTTTCATATTGTTTGTTGGCAGCGTTCCAAATGTGTACCGTTGCGCCAATGGTTGCGCTGTTAGCTGTATAAGCTACATTGAAATCAATTTCTGAAGGATATGGATTGCCTAACAAGTTCCATCCTCCGCCGCCAAAGCCTGATGCAGAGAAAGGAAGTCCAACAGAAAAACCACCAGTTCTCAAAGTGCCTTTGTTGTCAATTACATTGTCCGAACCAGATACAAATGCCCTGTAGCCTTTTCCAACGCCTATATTTGCATTTGGTACTATTGACCAGCCATTGCGGTTTGGATTGGGAGCAGCAGGATATGCACCCACGTTAATGGTTCCATCATAGTCGAAAAGCGACTGACGTTGGCCTGATTGATTGGCCCAGAATGTAGGCGTTTCAGAATTAATTCTGATATCGTCGTGCCAGCTGGTCCAGGTTTGGCCTTCTACCGAGGTAGCCAAAAACTGCCATCCTGGTACTGGCGCCCTTTGAACTGTAAAAGCACCTACCGGGCTACCTACGCCTGTTACATTGGCCAGGTATGCAGTTTGAGTAGGCGTGCTTCTGAATACAAAATTGGCTGCAGGTGCAAGGTTGTAGTCTTGTGAACCTGTAAACTGCATGCGACCCAATAGGTTAATTGTACCTGTGTTTTGGGTTAATGTACCAGCAGATTTGGTTACCAGCACATTGCCAACTGTTATCGGAGTGCCCGACACATTGATGTTTTGATTACCTGTGCCTGTAAATCGCAATTCATTGTTAATGTTTCCTACAAAAGAACCACTTACTCCTTTGGTGAAACTATTACGAACCTCTATAAAAGAATTTACTGCAGCACTGGCAGTTAATATTCCCCTTGTCACAATTAGATTATTTAATTGGGTGGTGGCAGGCGAGGTTAAACTTAAAGAAGCACGATCAAACGTAAGATCGCCTAAGTCAATAGCACCCGTAAAAAAGCCGGAAGCAAAAGCACCCGAGCCTGTTATGGTAAAGCCAGCCTGGGTTTCACCAGGGAAGGCAGAAAACAGACCGCCACCGCCAACAATATTAACAGCCCCCGCAAAGATCATCAGGTGCTCTTCTGATTGCGATAAATTTTTAGTACCAGCGTTTCCTAGTTGAAGCCCTGCATTTTCAAAAGTGGTGGTTCCATTAAAGTAGGCCTTATTGGACCTAAGATTTGGCGAAGCAGAAGTGTAAGCAGCGCATCCCGGTGCATTTGAAGCTGAACCATAATTCTGAGTAGGAAAAATATAATCATTGGATGGAACTCCGTTTTTTCTAAAGGTTATGTTAAAAGTAGTTCCGGGTGTATTTATTCTTGGGATGTGATTACCCAGGTTCAATGAACCTCCGGCAAGTACCTGAATAATATTGACCGTTCCGTTTGGCAAAATTACTGTTCCGCCATACGTGCTTAACTTAAAAGGATAATTAGCCTCGCAATGAGAATCAGGATATGGTTGATTTCCAACCTGAATCAAGCAGCTGGGAGCGGGTAAGGTTGCCGGATCCACTGTACCAAAGAAACTTGAACCATCGCCTGGCAAATACAAGCGTGGACTGCCGTTTGTTCTTCTTAAAATAACAGTTGCACCATTCTGATAAATCAGGTTATTTCTTAAAATAAGTTGGCCTGTGTTGTTTGCGCCAACGCCACCAGAAATCAAATAGCCATTGCCTGGAATTGTTACGTTTCTTCTAAGTCTTACCTGGTGACCAAGAAATAGATATTTAACCGTAAGATTTGTACCAGGAAACAAAGTAAAAGCGGGATTTTCTGCTCCAAGTGGTTGGTTTGAAGTTTGCTCATACCACAAACCTGCATTTGCTGTGTTCAGGTTAATATTTGCTTTGTCGGCACCGCCAGTAGTTGCAAAAATAGAGTTTGTAGAATCTACCGTAAAACCGCCACCCCGTTGTGATCTAACCATACCATCATTTCCTACACTAAACGATGCACCAGCACCATTAAGGGTTAATTGATTGGCTTGAAAATCTAAAATTGTACCTGCAGCTACAGTTACATCCCCAGTTACTGTGGTGTTAGCCAAGATTTGAGCCCTTACAATTTCAGTATTTGATGTGTTATTTGCTCCTCCCACTTGTACAGAAGAAATGAGCTTCTCTATCGGTGAAGGACTCAGTGTTCCTCCCGTAGCAAAATTTATGTTTCCAAATGTGCCACCTCTTAGTTGCTGCGTTCTTTGCTGCCCTGGTACATAACTCCACGCTGCAATGTTTCTGTTAACATTTACGGTGGATGTTGGATCCATGGTCAATGCACCATTTCCTGTCCAGTTACCACCTAAATTTATGGTAGAACCAGCGCCTACCTGAATAATCCCTCCAGCTGCTATCAAATTGCCGGATCGGCCTAAACCTGGGGTTAATGGATTGGTTCCAGGAGGAGAATAAGAACCTGTGATGGTTAAGGTTCTGCCTGCTGGGATAATCAAAGTGGCATTTGCAGTAAAAGTGATGTTGGCAAGACTGTTTGCTGTAATATCAACATCCAAAGTGATAGTTGCAATAGCGGTAATTCTTACAGAATCAATCTGATTTGCGTTTTCACCAGGGTAGGTACTTGTACTATTGGAAAAGGGGGCAGTGGCGACCTTGGTCCAGGTTGCCGGTGTACTCCAGTTTACAGCACCTGTTGCTGCCCGGGTGAATGTGCTTCTTTGTCCAAATCCCTGCAAAGAAGCAAGGGTCGCAATAAGAAATAGTGAAAGGAAAGAAAGTGTCTTTCCTGAATAGAAAAGTTGCTGTTTCATGATTAAAAAGGTTTTAGTAAAACGAATGATGTTTCAGGAACAAATATAAAAAACCGTTTTTAAGTGGTGACCCGAACATAGGCATTTAGCGCTGTTTCCATAGTTCATTTGACTTTGGACAGGCTCATTTTTTTGTTCATATCTTGTTCAAGTTCGACGATATACCTAAAACGTTAGTAATTTCTTAAGGAAGTTATGGATATTTTAAAAAATTGGCAACTGATCGAGATGCCAGGTCGATTCTTAAAATGTTAATAAAAAAACTCGTCATTATCTTTGGATTCTCTTTGGAAGCACGAATCGTAATTATACTTGCATTGAACAACACAAAACATGATGAAAACCATTTCCATTGCCTTACTCTGTATCCTGCTTTCCATTTCAGGGTCCTTGAAAGCTCAATTCGAAAATGTGTTGGTAAACGACGATTTTACCAATCCCGGATTTTATGACAATACGCTGCTCACCCTTTGGGGCGGCAACGGCAGTCCTACTTCTGGCTGGGAGCAAGCCGACATCACCAGAACCGGACTTACTTTCCGGGGTTCGGCACTCACCACGTCGGCCATGGCCAACAGTGCATTTAACTCACCAACCGGCCTCAAAACCCTCAACAGTTTCGATTACTTTTTTCAGCCTATCAACCGAAACAACACCACCATCAAAGTAGAATTCGATGCCGTTTGGGCCTCTTTGAATGGTGGCGGAGAAAACGGCAGGATAGTAGTAACTTTGATGAAAGACATGCCAGCTGCTGGAGCGCAGTTTGGGCAAGTTGACAATGTAGCACTCGACAATCCTTTTGGTATACCTATCTACAACATTAGAATTAGAAATACCAGCACAGTGAATGGACCGCTTATGCTGTATGGAGCTGGCGAAAGCCGTGATCCAGGTTGGGAGCCATACAATCCAGGTCCTTGGTGGCTACCAGGTTTTTCCACACAGCCCTGCATTGGTGGTGTAGGTTGTTCGCCCGGCACTACCGGAAGTTATCCAAACTCTCCAACCCGAACCAGCAACTTACAAACTGCAAGCGCTACTATTTGGAGGCATTTCACCTGGATCATTCAACCGGAACGCATGGAACTGTACTTTCGAAATAGCAGCGGAGGAGCCAATCAATTGGTGTTCTTCATGCAGATTCCCAAATACAACTTTCCAGAAAACCCCACCAATGCCATAAACCAGATTAATGCAGCGCACGGCACGTCCATCAGCAGTTTGCCTACTTTATATGAATGGTACAACAACCCCAATGCCATCCGATTTTTTATCAATGGAGGTGTGAAAGCCCACATAGCCAATGTAAAAGTGACAAGGGAAGACGCCACGCCAAACACATGGACGGGGGCGCAAAACACCCTTTGGAACAATCCTTTTAACTGGAGCAATGGAGCGGTGCCCAGTGTTGGAGCTGTGGCAGTGGTGGCCAACACGGTCAACAAACCCGCCATTTCCAGCCAAGCGTTTTGTGGCAACCTCACCTTGCAACCAGGTTCAGAGCTTCGCCTTCAAGGAAGTTCAGCGCTGTTGGCAGTGAATGGAACCATTTCGGGAGGTGGCGTAATGGCCGCTACCAGCGGTGCCTCTTTATTTTTGAACCACAATGCCCAGACTACTTTAGCCGGAAACCATCAGTTGGAAAACCTGCGGGTAAATGTGAATGATACGGTATCAGTTTCAGGAAATATCAATATAAGAGGCGAGCTGAAACTGGAGCAAGGTGTGTTCGACGCCACAGCTGCCAACATAGCTTTGAAAGCCAGCGGAGCACAAACTGCCACGCTGGCCGAGGTGGAAACGGGCGCAAGTTATTTGGGCAACATCAGTTGGGAACGCAGAGTGCCAAATTTGGCGGGTTGGTATTTTGGAGCTACTCCTTTAATAAACACCACCTTGCAAGAACTTAGCAGTTCCTTTCGCATCGACGGAAGTTATCCCGGTGCTACTACCGGTGGCAGAACGAGTTTGTTTTTCTACAGCCCTGTAGTAAACACAAACAACGGATGGGTATCGCCCACCAACATCAGCAATGCCCTGGTGTCGGGTCAAGGGTATAGAAGTTTTTTCAACAGTCAATTTATAAATGGCGGTGGCACCATCAGACTTACCGGTCCTCCCAGGGTTGGCTTGTTGAATGTTCCACTTGATTTTTGCGCCACAGGTTGTGCAGAATGGGGAAGTAACGGAGGTGTGAACAATGGCTGGAATCTGGTAGGCAATCCTTATGCTGCCAATATAGATTGGCATTTGTTGGGCAAAACCAATGTAAACCCAAGTTATCATCTTTGGAATAAAACCGTGTATGGAGCCTACAACCAAAATACGCAATTAGGCATAAACGGAGTAGGTCGATATATTGCCAATGGGCAAGGCTTTTTTGTGTATGCCAATGGTGGAGGAAGCAACCTGCAATTTACAGAATTGGCCAAGTCGACTGGACAGCCTGCGCCTTTTTTGCGTGAAACTACAAAACCTGACTATGCCATCAGGTTTAGGCTTAGTAACCTCGAAGGAGCCAGTGACGAATTAGCTTTGCGTTGGATGCCAGAAGCCAGTGCTGGTTTTGACCCGGAGTTGGACACCCGAAAAATATTTGGGGCAACGCATCAATTGTATATCCGATTGCCTGAGCAAAGTCTTTGTTTGGCAGCACAACCCTTTGACTTCAATAAAACGGACAGCGTAGACCTTATGTACACAGGGGCAGGTGGAACTTTGAACCTAAGCTGGGAAGCACTTGGCGATTTTGAGCATGCTACATTGAAGGTCAAAATGTTGAGCGATGGAAAAACCTTTGCTTACTACGAAGTTCAAAACATGCCTTTGGAAAATCTACCTTCACAAACAGAAAAAGCTGTGGCGAGGTTATATTTTAATGCTACTGATCCTGTTTCAATCAACAATCGCTTGTCGAAAAGCGGTGTGTTGGTTCATCCAAATCCAAGTCAGGGCAATATCATTGTTTCAGTTGGAGCGCTTCATGAGGCCGAACCTTGTTTTTGGCATTTGATGGATGCGAGAGGCAAAGAAGTTTCAAAGGGCAAAGTGGCGCATGTTGAAGCAGGCAAAATGCACTTGAACCTGGGTGTTAAAACAGGATTTTATCAGCTTTTTATTGAAAACGGTGGAAAAACTTTCATGCAAAAAGTAGCCATCGAGTAGAAAGTGCTTGCACAAAAAGCTGCTTTAAGAATTTTTTAAGTTAGGTTCAAGTGATAAAAATGAAATTTTGACCGTTTTTTTGTGCATTTCAGCTAACTAATTTATTCATCTATGGGTCGGATAAACTACGGGTGAAAGTTTTTTTCAAAATACTCCTGTTCTTTAGTTTACCTTTCACCCTCGATTTGGATTAAGAATCGCACATCACCAATTAGCTAAAATTGTTAATGAAACAACACTTTACCAAGGGCTTCCCAAGCCCTGAAGTTTGGCAGTATGCTGAACTCAGCCTTTTTCACGACCTATTCTTTTCACAATTAACCCCAAATTTTCATGTTTAGTTTTAACAACTCCATCTTGAGTAAAGTTCGGTATTTAATACCTGCTTTATTTTTTGCTCTTTTCATGTCTCATGGGCTATTGGCTCAGTCGCTGCGCACAGTAACTTTCACCGGCAGCATAAACGATTTCAATGCGACGGAAGAAAGAATTGCCGCTGCTGATGCAAACAATGTGGTGTATGCCATCACATTTGATGCAAGTTTTTTGTATGTAGGCGCATTTAGAACATCTGGCACCTTTGGTTCTTCTGATAATTTTTCTGTGTTTTTAGACACGGACCCTCAGGCATTAGGTGCCGGCAATGGAACTGCTGCTATCTATAATTTTAACGGAGTAACTGGCACAACGCCCTTTAGAACTGATTATGCATTTAGAGTTGAGCAATCTTATGAAGAATACAGAACCGCAACTCCAGGGTGGTCTGGAAATATTGCAGTACCAGGTGGTAATGTATTTACAAGTAGCACATGTAGAGAGTTGAGAATTCCTTTGACACTGATTGGAAATCCAAGAGCAGTTTACACTACATTTTGGATGGGTTTCTCAGGAGGCCAATTTGCAAATGCACCCGGAGCCGATGTTGCTGATGGAAACAATCCAACTATTTCCAATTATTTTGGAGGCTTTGGCCTTACCAGTGCGGGTTGTCGGCCAATAAATGTAAGAAATAGGGTTTTGACAGGAGCTGCGTTGGTGAATGCAGTACCTGCATCAGGAACAACCTATGGTTATGTAGAAGTAAACACGGGGACTCTCAATTTTGCCAACGCATTTACAGTTGCAGCAGGTGGTTCACTGGTTCATTCAAATGGAACCCTTACTATTTCTAATACAGTAACTTTAGGCAACGAATCTACTAATTTTCCAAATGTTTCAAATGGGGTGACGGTCAATAGAACGGGAGGAACCTTTACCGGTACAAGTTGCAATTTTGTGACAAATAATGCCACCCTAAACGGCACCTTACCAATTAGCAACTTAACAGTAAATGGCGGGGTCAACTTAACATCAAGCACAACTGTAAATGGAACCTTACAAATTAATGCCAGCGGCTTTATTGTTGGAAATCCAACTTATGGGGCAAGTTCTTTCTTGCAATACGGAACGGGTAGTGCTTACGGAGTTTCTGACGAATGGTTTTTTGGTGATGGTACGCCCGGTGTGGGCCGACCCAATAATGTGGTTGTGCAAACAGGTACAACATTGAACTTGCCAAATACCAGCAGAGGAATGGGTGGCGCTTTAACCGTTCAAACTGGCGCTACACTAAACTTGAATGCTGCTGTTGGTGCAAATTTATTTATTAAGGGAAACTTTGTGCAATCTGGAACCTTCAATCCTAACAGTAGATCTGTCTTTTTTACAGGTGGCGCTGCTCAAACTATATCAGGTACTTCGCCAGTAACATTTGCTTTTCTTGGCATCCAAAAAACAGCTGCAAGTACACTTCAGCTAAGTGGGGCAGATGTAGTTGTTACTGCAAATAGCAACGATGTACTACAGTTCTTGGGTGCAAATGTGGGCACATTAGATTTGAATGGCAGATCACTCACGTTTAATAATGACGGTGGAACCATTCTCTGTTCTGGTGCAAACCATGTTGTTACCAATAGCAATGCCACTGCTTCAAGTATTATTTTCAATGGAAACAAGTTTATTGCTGACGATGGCAGTGGATCCAGGTCGTTCACGTTCGGCAATGTGGCAGCTGTCCGAACCTTAAATATTGGTATTGCCCAAAGCAAAACCCTTACCGTAGGCAATGGATCTGACGTTACTCTTTTGGTTTCAAGTGCAACAAACGGCATTACTGTGAATGTTCAAAACATTCCCGGACCTGGAACTACTGGTACTTTGGAACTTTCTTCAGGTGCAAATATTCAGGTAAACGCAAATGGCACTTTTGGCCTGTCAGCTGTAAACCCAGCTCGACTGAACATTGGAGGTTTGTATTTACACAATGGTGGTATTTCAAATTTTAACCAGGGAGATGTTTCTGTGGCTACAAACGCAGGAACTTTTATAACATCCACAGGAGTTTTAAGAAGAGCAAATTTATCCGCAATAAACTCTTCTACCGGTACATTGAATTTTCAGGCCTCTTCAACCTATGAGCACAATACCGGAGCCAGTGAAGTTCCATTTGCAACCTGGGCCTCAACAAGCAACCTTGTTCTTCAAAATACGGCCAACACTGCCATGATCAATGCAAATTTTGGGCAAACATTTGGGAATTTCACTTACAACAGCACCCAAACAATGAACCTTACCAATCATAGTTCAGGAACAATAACCATGAATGTGGCAGGTAATTTCACAAGCCAAAACACAGGTCAACTAACACTACATAATAACGCAACTGGCGTTTTGAATGTCAATGTTACAGGGAATTTGTTAGTAGCTGGATCAAGCAACGCTGCTTTACTCAGGCAAGAAAACAATGCCAGTGGAACTTGTAATTTATCCGTTACGGGGAATCTTACCCTAAATCGTGGAACAATGACCAGTACTCAGCCAGGAACACTTTCAGTAGGTGGAAACGTTTTAATTGAGGGTAGTCCAGCTGCGTCACAAACCACTTGGACCTATGGTGCAGCTACTAAAACATTTGCTGGCGATTTTATTGTAAATACCACAACAGGTACTTTTGGTTTCACTTCGGGTACAGGTGCTTATTCCTTTACTGGCGCCACCAAAACCATTGGAGGCAATAGAGACTTTACCATCACCAATGCTACTGTTACAGGAACTTATACCAATGACAATTCTAGCGTTACTGGTCTAACAATTGCTACTTTAACTGTAGATGGTGCAACAGCCAGTTTCACCAATGGGAATACCAGAACCTTGGTTCTTACCGCAACTCCAAATCCTGTAGTAACTTTGAATGGCGGTTCTGTCGATTTCGACAATACAGGAAATACGGTTAACTACAATGTAAACTCGGCTCAGAATGTGTTTGTAACCGACTACCACCATTTGGCTGTAAATCAGAACACCAAAACATTGAATGGAAATATTTCGGTGAACGGAAATATTACCGGGGCCGCAGCCTTTGCATTAACGGGTACTTCTACAATTACCCTGAGTGGAGACTATCTGGCTACTGGTGCTGTTACTCCTAATAGCAGTACTATCATTTTTAATGGATCCAATCAAATTGTGAGAACCAATGCGGGTACATTCAATAATGTTACCCTTGCAGGAACAGGAATCAAAGATTTCAGCCCGGTTTCTGCAGCAGCACTTACCATCAATGGCATATTTACCATCAACAGCGGCAAAATTCTTAATCTTAACAACAATGCCTCTTTAACATTCTCCAGCACCTCTTCAATTGCAGGTACAGGAACTATTCGAACCACAATTGCAGGTGTTCCAACTGTAGCCGGAACTTTAAATTTGGGCAATTCTGCCACTAATTTAAATTCAATTGGTGATTTCTATTTTGAACCAAATTCTACCTTCTCGACGATCACATTTTCGAGGCAGTTCAATGTAGGCGGAATCCCTTTTGCCGCCACATCAGCTGGAGGTGGAGGTGGAACATTTGCAAATGCAGCTGGCTATTTGCTTGCTAAGTTCCAAACCAGCGTAAGTACAAACGCCATCAGCTTTGCCAATGGAAATACAGGATACATTGCACTAGGCGATAATGTTGAATTTGCCATACTTGGTGCATCTGGAGCCTCTGCCGCTGTGTCAGGCAATGTCGGTTCATTGAGGTATTTTGCTTTAGGCAGTGGCAGCATACTTCGTTTCCAGCCCACAGCAACTTTAGCAATTGGTAACTTTGAGTTTGCCACGGGGATAGATCGTAATAACCCAA
>JBBRCC010000072.1:0-22926 GCA_038205175.1 Cytophagales bacterium
TTCCAAAATAGTTGAAAATGATAGCTTTGCAGTTGGCATAGGAACTTGTAGATTTGTTTGTTTACAAGTGTACAAACACTGGTATGTCAAAACATGTCATACCGACCAAAAAAGTTCAGGAAATTAAACGCCTGATCCATAAAATTTAGTTTCCTGGAATTTTAAATTCTGTAGGTACATTGAGCATGATTCATCTGCTTTGTTTTGGCCACAATAAAAAAATCTCGCTTTTGGCGAGACTTTTCATGTTAAATCGGAGATGTTTATTTCCTGTTTGCAATGTCGATATACTGCCGTTCAGTGGCTCCCACATATATCTGGCGTGGGCGGCCAATCGGCTCTTTGTTCGCATTCATTTCTTTCCATTGTGCTATCCAGCCCGGAAGTCTGCCAAGGGCAAACATAACAGTAAACATATCGGTAGGAATGCCCAAAGCCCTGTAAATAATGCCTGAGTAGAAATCTACATTCGGATAAAGCCGGCGCTCAATGAAGTATGGGTCGTTGAGGGCGGCCTCTTCCAATTCTTGGGCAATGGCCAGCACTGGATCGTTGATTCCCAAGCTTTTCAATACTTTGTCGCAGGCCACTTTGATAATTTTAGCCCTGGGGTCAAAGTTTTTGTAGACCCTGTGGCCAAAGCCCATCAGTCGGAAAGGATCGTTTTTGTCTTTGGCTTTGTTGATCCATTTTTTTGTGTCTCCACCGTCTGTTTTAATTTTCTCCAGCATTTCAATAACTTCCTGATTGGCGCCGCCGTGCAACGGCCCCCAAAGTGCATTGATACCCGCCGAAATGGAAGAATACAAGCTTGCTTTTGAAGAACCCACTATTCTTACTGTGGAAGTTGAACAATTTTGCTCATGGTCGGCATGCAGAATGAGTAATTTGTCGAGTGCATCTACCACAACCGGATCCGGTTTAAATTCTTCTACAGGCATGCCAAACATCATGTAGAGGAAGTTTTCGCAGTAGCTGTATTTGTTTTTTGGATAGTTTACAGGGTGGCCAATTTTCTTTTTATATGCCCAGCCTACAAATGTTGGCATTTTAGCCAGTAGCCTGATGATATTGAGATTGATAGAATCGGGCGACCTGTCGTCTACAGATTCAGGATAAAAAGCAGTGAGCGAACAAACCAGCGATGAAAGCACACCCATAGGGTGGGAGGTGGCCGGAAATCCATCCAGAATTTTCTTAATATCTTCGTTTACCAGTGTGCGTTTTTGAATGGTTAGTTCAAATTTGCGTAGCTCAGTCGCTGAGGGCAGTTCGCCATAAATCAGGAGATAGGAAACCTCCATAAAGTTTGACTTTTCTGCGAGTTGCTCTATTGGATATCCACGGTAATGAAGTATGCCTTTTTCTCCGTCCAAAAATGTGATAGCACTTTGAGTAGAACCTGTGTTTTTAAAACCATAATCCAGTGTTATTAAACCAGTTTGGTCTCGCAGGTTGGCAATATCAATGGCTTTTTCGCCCTCAGTGCCTTCTATGATGGGTAGTGAATAGGACTTTCCGTCGTAGCTAATTTCAGCAGTTTTGCTCATGTGTTGATGTTGATGTTCCGATGGTTTGTTGATGCAAGTACGGTGATGACGATTTCTAAACTATGCTCTTGAGTTGCGTGCCAAATTTGCAAGAAAAAACCTGTTTGGAAATAATTCTTTAGGTTTTTTTTGTATTTTTCATGTTTTTCTCATGTGATTTTCAGAAAACAATTACACCCCAATGTATCGCAAACTCTTTGCTGAGTTGGATTTTTGCTTTGTGGCACACTTTATTTTTCAATACCATTGCAGTACGGTTACTAGCTTAAATGATGATGCAGGAAAACAAACGAAGGGATTTTATTAAATCGACATTAATGGCCGGATTGTCGGTCGGGCTTGCTGGCAAGGCATTGGCTTCCGGGTCACAAGCTTCCAAAATAAGTCACCATGTTTTCTTTTGGCTTAAAAATCCAGATTCTGCCGAGGACTTGAAAATGCTGATTGAAGGTATTAAAAGTTTGGGTAAAATTCCTCAAGTGAAGAACCTTCAAGTAGGTGTCCCTGCCAAAACGCCAAAACGAGAAGTAGTTGACGATAGTTGGGATGTTTCGGAATTGATGTATTTCGATAACATTGAAGACCACGAAAAGTACCAAATTCACGCCATTCACAAGGCGTTTGCAGATAACTGCTCGCCCTTGATGGAAAAAGTATTGGTATATGATGCCGTAACTACCGGGCAGCAATAGAAAAACCCAAACTAGCCTGCTTGTTTTTTACAATCAACTGATGGTTTCCTCCTAATATCAAAGGTAAATTAGGCGCACAATGCCCAGCCTGGAGCCCATTTATGACTGGCACACCGCTATGATATGCAATAAGTTCGATCAGATCTCCTGGAAAAATGGCAGCGTTGCTGATGTCTGAAAAATCACCCATAATCACAGCTTGAACATGTTCAAATTTGTCTGTCTGTTTTAGCTGAACCAACATGCGGTCTATGTGGTATAATTTTTCCCCAACCTCCTCTAAAAACAGGATTTTAGGTTGTTTGTTGTTGCCATCTCGCAACCATTTGTTGCCACAGAGGTGAGCCACGAGCGAAAGGTTGCCGCCAACAAGAACACCTTCAGTTTGAACAGTACTTTGAAAAGTTGTTTCCCAGGTTAAAATCTGAGGTTTGCCCAAAAGCAGATCCAAAGTGGCATGAAATCCGAAAATGTCTTTTGCCAATTGAGTCACCACCGGGGCGTGAAGTGAGCAAATTCCCAGTCTATGTAGCACTTGGTGAAAAACAGTGATATCGCTAAAGCCGATAAACCATTTTGGAAATTGGGTCAGCGCAGAAAAGTCGAGTCTTTCCAGCAAACGGGAACTCCCATAGCCGCCCCGGGCAAACCAAATGGCTTTTACTTCCGGGTTGTTTATTGAAGCTTGCAAGCCAGCGAGTCTATCGGAGTCAGTACCTGCCAAAGCTCCAAAAGCTTGCATGCCTTGTTGCGGTAACTGCACGATAAATCCTTCCTTTTCTAATAGGCTTATACCAGCTTGGAGCCATTGTTCATTTGCATGGAAGGCTGTGGAAACTACAGCTATCAGATCTCCGGGAACGAGAAATCGGGGAATTATTGTTTGCGAATCAAGCATCTAATAAAGCTATGGTTGCAATAAGGTTTAATACTACACCAAAAACCAGCAAGATGCCATAGAGCATTCCAAAGAAAACGAATTTTGCAAAAGTACGGAGCCAACTTTGCTCGTACATCCGTTTCATAGCCAGAAAAATATATCCAAAAATTATCCCAAAAATTACTGTGGACATGGTTTCGGAAAGCAAATGCATCTCATCGAGCAGCAAAACGAATGTGGCTGTAACAAATACAAAACAATGGATGTGTACCGAGAACAACAGGTGTTCTACATAGAAAAAGCGTCTTCTAACGTACAAGAACTTCAATAGCAACGCAAAAAAGGGCAAGAGCACAAAAACCAGATTTGGCAGATTTTCCTGAAATTTTTCTGTCATAGAATTTAGTAAACTCTTGCCGTTATTTTTATATTTGTCTTCAATCTTTAGTCCTTTTCTTGTAATCCAGGATTTAATCGCTCCATTTCGCCGATCTGTCGGTAACGCAGTTTGCATGGAATCATATTCGTGAAGGTTTTTTGCATCCACATTAAAATTTACGCTAAAGTTATTTTCATTGTTTGTGTCTTTTTCATATTTCAGAAGTGGTTTTTTAATAGCATTGGTTTCCTTATCCTCCAGATTGGGGCTGTCCGCTTCATCGAAATTAACTGAAAAGCTGTCTTTAGATCCTCTTGTTACTTCCTTGCCACTCCAATCTATTTTATCGTCTGCCACTAAAGACGCTGTGAGAAAAAAGATAAAACTGCAGAACACATACATCTGAATCGGGTTGAGAAAGCTCTTCCGTTTTCCTGCCAAAAACTGCCTGGTGAGGTAAGCAGGCCGAAACATAAGTGGGACAATGGTTCTGAAAAACTTGGAGTCGAACTCAGTTATTGATTCAAAAAACTGCCCAAATAGTCTCCAAACTGAAAGTTTAAATTCCCTGCTGTCTTGCCCGCAGTGCCCACAAAAACGGTCGCTGAGCTCCCTGCGGCAATTGAGGCACACTTTGGTGGTTTTTTGTTCTGTTGATTGCGTAGGCTCCATTATCTCAAACTTTGAAAAAACATTTTGAGCATTTTGCTGCATTCGGCTTCCAGAATACCTGAATTCACAGTGGTTTTAGGGTGCAAAGGCGTTGGACTCAATCGGCTGAAGCCTCGTCTTTCGTCGGAAGCCCCGAATACAACCCGCCCAATCTGATACCAAAAAAGGGCACCAGCGCACATGGGGCATGGTTCGAGCGTAATGTAAATGGTACAATCTGGCAAGTATTTGCTGTTCATTTTTTGGGCCGCAGCCGTGAGGGCAATCATTTCCGCATGTGCACTTACATCCTTCAGGAGTTCAACTTGATTGTGGCCTTTTCCAACCACTTTTCCATTGAAAACTACCACAGCCCCAACAGGAATTTCATCGGCTTCGAGGGCATAGGATGCCTCTTTAAGTGCCATGCGCATGAAATCTTCATCACTCCTTTCTTTGATCATAGACTGCGTTTATTTTTACCAAAACCCAATGAATGCGAGGGCTGGTTTTCTGCCTGTCTTTCACAGTGGCTTTGGCAATGCCCAAAAGTATATTTTTATCCCAAGGTATCATTCTTTCCATATTCAGATTTTCAAACCTGGTCAGTTTGGCCAATGCCTCTGTTTTTACAATATGCTTGTCTACTAAAATACTGTCTTTGTTTCCAAAGTAATAGACTAGTTCACCGTCTTTTGGCCATGCAGCCAACCACCAATTTTGGCGAATGGCAAAATCTGTAGGGCTTGTCAATTCTAGTGTTCTGATTCCCTTTCTGGCTGCAGATTGGTTCCAAACAATGTTTCCTTCCATGTCGGCCACAGCCGTGAGCATCCAATTGAACTGATAGCCCACCATCACGGAAGCTCCTGACCAAAAACCATGCATATTGGCATAAGGTATTTGTGCGCTTTCATAGTATGGATGAAAATTTTCTGCCGAAATACCAACCAATCCATCTTCCAAATTAAAGGGTTTCACATGCATGCTTTGATGAATGATAGGGAGTTTTCCTTTTTTGACTTCTTTGGCTTTCCTTCTTAAATATTTCTGTTTTTCTCTTGGAGAAAGGTGTTGAACATAGCCCGAAAAATTTTTAAAAAACGTGCGTCTGGGTGGAGCTTTTCGGTTAAGTGGTAGGGAGAAAATACCTTGCGGATAGTCCATGTTGCTGGTGTAGAAAGTGCCCAACATATTGGTGCTGTCAATAGCCAAAACAAAATCAGGGTTGAAATCTGTAGTATTGTCTACAAAGTGATTTTCAATTTCTTCACTATCAGGGTAAAACATCCGCACATCAAGCCCTTTCTTTTTTGAATCTGTGTGGCGAACCACTAAAATGTAGCGTCCGAAATTATCCTTGAATGCCTGGTCTATGAATTGCCTTTTCTGATATATACCCGGAAGCACTTTGTTTCTTCTGGAGTGCATGTCGAACAGTAATACAATAGGTTTTCTGTCAATAGTCCCTGTCATAAAAACTTTAGGCGGCAGCACATGAAAGGTTTTGTATTCCATTGGCAGAATTCTTGGAATATGAATGGCTTCTAATTCGCCATTTTCAATGTTGAGCATCAGTAACTGGTGATAAGCTGTATGTTGAGAACGTGTTAGCATGTACAACATATTGCCAACCAGATCGGTGTGGCGCAACATTTGCGTACTTGCAAATTTAATTTGGGCACTGAAAACAAGCGTCAGTTGTGAGTCGTAGCGCTGAATTACCCATTTACGTTTAAAGCCTTCCTGTACCACCAAAGCGCCATACTTTTCAACCGGAATGAGATGGTATAAATAGTGCTGCGAAGAATCGATAAAATTTGTTGTAGCGCCATAGTTCAGGAACAGGTTTTCCTGTGCTTTGCAACTGACAAGGGAAACAAGCCATAAAGACAACCCAAGCAGGTACTTTTTACATGATGAAAATCGATTCAATATTGAAGGCATAAAGTAGGTTCGCCAAGCTAAACTTAAGATTTAAACCAGTATGCAAACAACGCTTAAACGATTTAAAAATGCCTTGTTGTTCGAATTTCTAAAAAAAATGATTCGAAGATTCAGCCTGAAACGCAGTCTTAAGGTCTTACTATATTTAGAAAATATTCGGCTTTACCTTTTAATCTTCAGGATAAGGAATGAATACAAAGCCTGTTGTTTTAGGGTCTACTACAAACAAGCAACAGAACTCGTCGGCATCTTTGTAGGTTTGCTTAAAAGCGTCGAATTTGTCTGCTTCTATGAGGTCCCGGCTTATAAATTCCTCTACCAAAGAAATATTGTAGAACCATTCGGTTTGATGCGTGATTGGGCTGATGATAAGCTCTCCCACAGGCAATTCTGTTTTCGACATCGGGAAAATGGGAAATTCTGAAATTTTCCTACTTCTCATTTGGTAAGATGCCTCTTTCAGAAAGTCGCATATTTTTACAAAATCACCAGAAATACTACCCAGAAAGCGGCCATCCAATTCTGGCTCATCGTCTAATTTGCTCATGCTGTAATTTTCTTAAATATTTGAAATTCAATGAAATATTCGTCTTTATCTCCTTTGGGCAAGTTGTTTTTTGTCACCATTTTCCAGATCGATTTATCTATTTCAGAAAAAAAGGTGTCGGCATCTGAAATCTCTGTTTTCACCCTGGTAATGTATAGTGTTTGGGCATGTGGCATGGTTTGTTGGTAAATCTTTCCTCCACCAATGACCATAATCTTTTTTCTGCCTTCTTTTTTCAAGGCTTCGATGGCTGCTTCTATGCTCTCAAAAACCCGAATATTGTCAGCTTCGTCGCCTTTCCAGGTGGTGCTAATTACTACATTGTCTCTTCCTGGTAGTGCTTTTCCGATAGACTCGAAAGTTCGACGACCCATGAGAACCACATGCCCCATGGTCAGACTTTTGAATAGTTTCATATCCGACGAAATTTTCCATGGAAGTGTTCCTTTTGCGCCAATAGCACCATTTTCGGCCACAGCGGCCACCAAAGCAATTTCCATGTTCAGGCTTTTAGCAGTGGCCATTTGTAGATTCCCCACTTGGTGAGTGCATACAGCACTGAGGTTTTCAATACTCCCAACCCATAAATACTACTTCTTTTGAAATTGATGGACGAAGCTTCATCGAAATATTTGGTTGGGCAGGTAACTTCGGCGATTTCAAAACCATAGTAAAATACTTGAGCAATAAACTGATTATCGAAAATGAAATCATCCGAATTATTGTGGTATGGAATGGTTCTGAGAACCTTGGCAGAATAAGACCTGTAGCCTGTGTGATATTCTGAAAGTTTTTGACCCATCATGATGTTTTGAAAAAGTGTTAAAAACCTGTTGGCGATGTATTTGTAGAGTGGCATGCCTCCTTTTAATGCGCCGTTTCCTAAAATGCGTGAACCAAAAACGGCGGGATAAACTTCTTCGCCAATGATAGAAATCATGGCAGTGAGCAATTTTGGAGTGTACTGATAATCAGGATGCAGCATTACCACTATATCTGCGCCTACTTCCAATGCTTTATCGTAGCAGCTTTTTTGGTTTCCGCCGTAGCCTTTGTTTTTTTCGTGGCGAATAATGTGGTTCACGCCCACTTTTCTGGCCACTTCTATGGTATCGTCCCGACTGGCATCGTCTACCAGAATCACTTCGTCAACCAGCGGAAAGGGTATTTCCTTAAACGTTTTTTCCAGGGTTTTTGCTGCATTGTAGGCCGGAAGCACCACCACTACTTTTTTGTTCTGATACATAGCCGGTCAATTTTCTTTTTTGTTTTCACCTATTTTTTCCAAAGCAACACCTGCGGCCAGTTGCTCGGCTCTTTTTTTGCTCGAACCTTTTGCCATGGCCAAAGCTACACCATCAAGCGAAATCTGTGCGGTAAACTCTTTGGCATGTCCCGAACCAGTTTCTTCAATAATGTCGAACCTCACATCTTTGTTGAGCCTTTGTGCCCACTCTATAAGTTGGCTTTTGTAATTGGTGTCGGTTTGTACCACTTCCTCTAAGTCAAAATGTGGAATCAGCAATTGATGGATTACAAACAGGCTGCATTTTTTAAATCCCTTGTCCAGGTAAACTGCCGCCACCAACGCTTCCAGAGCATCTCCGTACATGGACTTGTGGGTTTGGTTCGGCGATTTTTTGCCTTCAAATTCAATGATTTGGTTGAGCCCGATTTTTTTCGACAATTGGTTGAGCGACTCACCATTCACAATTCTGGAACGTATCTGCGTGAGAAAACCTTCGTCTTTGTAGGGGAATTTTTTAAAAAGAAACTCAGCCACGATCATGCCAAGCACAGCGTCGCCCAAATATTCCAGTCTTTCGTTATGTCCCGTGCCTTGTCCATCTTTTTGGCCAACAGAAGAGTGCCTGATGGCCAGTTTATATAATTCCAGATTTTCAGGTTTGTAGCCTGTAATAGACCTCAAAGCACCAGACAGTTGCTTGTCTTTTTGGTTGGCTGCTGTGCCAAAAAAGGATAGGATGGGAGTTGGCAAATCAATCGAACTTTCGGAAGATCACAGAAAAATTGTGTCCGCCGAATCCAAAAGTGTTGCTTAAAGCCACATCAATTTTTCTTTGCTGTGGTTTGTTGAATGTAAAATTCAGGCGACTGTCTAAGTTTTCATCATCCGTGAAATGGTTGATGGTTGGGGGCACAATTTGGTGCTGAATAGCCATAATGGAGGCGATAGATTCTATAGCTCCGGCTGCGCCCAGCAAGTGGCCTGTCATCGATTTGGTGCTGCTGATGTTCAGGTTGTAGGCATCGTCACCAAATATTTTGACAATAGCCTGTGTTTCGCTGATATCGCCAAGTGGAGTAGAT
This sequence comes from Cytophagales bacterium, assembly GCA_038205175.1. Lineage (GTDB taxonomy): Bacteria > Bacteroidota > Bacteroidia > Cytophagales > Flexibacteraceae > JBBRCC01. The sequence continues at coordinate 8,978 of JBBRCC010000072.1, forward strand.
GTTCCGTGAACATTGATGTAATCCACGTCTTTGGGCGAAATTCCGGCGTCTTCCAATGCATTTTTCATCACATTTTGTGCACCAAGACCCTGAGGATGTGGGGCAGTAATGTGGTGTGCATCTGCAGACATGCCACCTCCAATTACTTCAGCATAAATTTTTGCACCTCTGGCCTGCGCATGTTCCAGCGTTTCTAACACCAAAGCTCCGGCACCTTCACCAAGCACAAATCCGTCCCTGTCTTTATCGAAAGGTCGGGATGCGGTTGTTGGCGAATCATTTCTTTCCGAAAGTGCTTTCATGGCGTTGAAGCCACCTACACCTGCTTCGGTAACAGCCGCTTCAGAGCCACCGGTTATGATGGCGTCGGCTTTGCCCAAACGCAAATAGGTTAGTGCATCGCAAATAGCTGTTGTAGCAGAAGCACAAGCAGAAACGGTGCTGTAGTTCATTCCTCTAAACCCATTTTTAATGGAAATATGACCAGCCGAAATATCGATAATCATTTTTGGGATAAAGAAAGGATTAAACCTCGGTGTACCGTCGCCTAAGGCAAAAGCGCTTACCTCTTCCTGAAAAGTGAAAAGCCCACCAATACCTGCACCCCAAATAACACCAACCCGGTCTGGGTTGAATGTCGATTGAACAAGTCCAGAATCGGCAATTGCTTCATCGGTTGCTACCAGTGCGTAATGCACGAAAGGATCGACCCTGCGGGCTTCCTTTCTATCCATATAGGCAGTGGGGTCGAAGTTTTTTACTTCGCAGGCAAATTGGGTCTTGAATTTAGATGCATCGAATTTAGTGATCGGGGCAGCCCCTGATACACCATTTATCAGTCCGTTCCAAAATTCAGGAAGGCTGTTACCCAGTGGAGTAACAGCCCCCAAACCTGTAACCACTACTCGTTTTAGCTCCATGTAGGCAACTTTTCGAAAGTGGTATTTATTTTTTTACGTTGGCCTCGAGGTACGATATGGCCTGACCAACGGTTCCGATATTTTCTGCCTGATCGTCAGGGATAGAAATATTGAATTCTTTCTCGAACTCCATGATGAGCTCAACGGTGTCTAATGAATCTGCTCCTAGGTCGTTGGTGAAGCTTGCCTCAGCAGTAACTTCTGATTCTTCAACTCCTAATTTTTCAATAATGATGCTTTTTACTTTTTCAGCGATTTCTGACATTTCTGACAATGTTTTGTTTTCGGGGCAAATGTAAGCTAATCGCCAATTGATTATCAAAAAAATATTTACCCTCTAAAAACAAGTTTGGAAGGAATTCAAATTCAGGCTTTTACCAATTCGAAAAGTAGCAGACTTGTTGCCAATTGGTGTTTTTTATGAAGAACAAAGTTTTGTTTTTGATTCATCATAAGAGTTGAAATGTTTTAGCTGTACCTTTAATCGCATTTCAAAATGACCCACCATCTATAATTTGGCGCAAATCCCAAATAAGAATTTTGAACTTTCAATTCATAACCTTAACCAAAAACTACAAGACTTTGAACTACTTAAAAACGCCTCGCTTAAGCGCAATCTTCATTGGGCTTTTTCTGTTTCAATTTTATCCAATTATTTCTGCCAATGCCCAAAGCAATGGACGTGCAATTGAATATTTGTTGAGTTTGCGAAGTCCCACTATTCAAATTTCAACCGATTTTCTTTCCTACACAAAGTTGGTTTTGTTGGAAGGTCTGAGTAAAAAGTCGATGGAAGAAAAGAAGGAGTTAACCCAAAAAGTTTATTCAGGCCGAAAACTTGTAGAGGAAGTGCAGCCATTTTCAGGTCAAAACAGACTTAACCTGGCATATATCAGTTATTTTAATGCCATGCAAAATTACCTTGAACTTCTGCCTGTTGATGAAATAGAATCGGTAGAATTTTACGTGAACGACAGCGCCCAAAAATTTCAAAAGGCTCATATAGAACAGTTGAATATTCTGTTTGCGGCCTCTGCCGATTTAAAGGTAGCCTTTGAAACTTTTCGATTATCTAACCACATTGTAGGCATAGGAACAAGTGGCGGGCTTACACCCAAACAGGGCGAAGCAGTAAGGTTGATTTCGTTTGCTGTTCAGATGAGCAACGCTGTAATGAATGTGAGAAGATTGAACAGGTTATTTTACGTGTCGCTTTTGGAAGATACCGGGCAGAAAGCTGAAAGCATACGTCAGGAGTTGTTTCTGGAGTCAAAAAATAGCAAAACTGCTTTGACTAAGGTTCCTAATTTCCCGGGTGATCTAAAACTAAAAAAATCTGCTTTGAATAACATCAGACTGTTAGGTATGTCTGCAGGCAGGGAGTATGTTCGACTGGTTCGCTTTAGAGAAGCAGAATTGTTGTTTGTTGAGCGTAGTTTGGTTTTTAAAAGGAATAGACAAAATAGCGAATTTGATACTCAGGCCTATTATGAAGATGTGCGTAAATATTCAGATCTTATCAAAACCAACAGAAAGGAAATTAAGGCTTTGGGCAAAGTTCGAGTTAATTTAGAAAATACATTTAATAAGAACTTTTTAAACTTTATTGAAGAGCGTTTTTTGCTTTGATGTTCAATTTTAAAAGCCGCTGACTGGCTTTTAAAGTTGCTGAAGCCAAACCTATTGTTTTAATAATTCAATGAAGCTAAGCCATCGGATTTGTCTCTGCTGCTATCTTGATTTCAAATAAATTTTGTGTGGAATACAATACAATCTAAATCATGGTGGATTCCTATTCTCAGAGTTAAAAATTCTACATACACATATCTAATATATTATAGCCTTAAAAGCTACTTTTTCTATATTATAAATGGTGCAAATTTAGTCTTGATCGTTTTTTAAACCGTTCAAAAAACTTATCAAAATCACTACATTTAGCGATCTAAAAAACCGAATCGTTTTTTAATATTTGTGCACAAAATCTTCAAACCTTTTTTACCATGAAAACCTTCTACACGCTTTTTCTTGCTTTTTCATTTTTTGCATTCAAAGCCAATGCAACCGTTCATATGGTTAACAACAACCTCAATGGCCCAGGCCAGTTCTCTAGTTTACAAACAGCCATCACCGATGCTGCAAGTGGCGATACCATCTACATTGCACCTTCACCAAGTACCTATACAAGTACCACCGGCATTTTTACAGTTAATAAAAGGCTGACTTTTATTGGTGCAGGCATGAGGCCTGGTGAGAAAAAAGATAATTCTGCATTATCCCGAATTGCTAGCAGGTTCGATGTGAACAACGTTGCCGCCAATGGTTCAGCATGGATCGGCCTTTATTTCCAGGCGGTTGGGTCTCCCATTAATGTTTCTGCCAATGTTTCCAATTGCCAGGTTTTAAGAAATTGGTTTGATGGATCAAGCACCCACATGGGTTTTAATTCAGGTTCATTTTCGGGTTGGTTGATCGCCAATAATTATTTCGGCATCAATTGTGGCCCGGGTATCAATATGAATAATAATACCTGCACCAATTTCATCATCCAAAACAATGTGTTTGCAGAAATTAGTACTTGTGGATTTCAAAATGGGATTTTCCCAATTATGAACTTCTCCAGCTCGGCCAATTGTATCGTTTCAAATAATCTTTTTTATGGTGGTCAAGGTGCTGGTGTGGCTAACAACGATCAGGCTTTTGGAAATTGCTCTAACTTTATTGTGGAAAATAATATTTTTCACACCATGAGCCCGGGAGGGCTTTCTAACTCTGTGATAAACAACAATATCACTTTTGGTACAGCTTCAAATACATTGCCTTATGGAAGCAATTCTGGGGCAAACAACGTGGCCGATACAGATCCGCAGCTAACTACTTTCAGCAATGCTACTTTTAGCCCAAACCAAAATTTTCAACCTGCCGGTGGACCAGCCAGAACAGGTGCTGTAGGTGGTGGCCAAATGGGCGTTTATGGTGGTTCATTTAATTGGAACAATTCTGCTGTTCCACCGATTCCTCAAATCAAAACTTTCAGCATCACTTCGGGAGCTTCAGTTCCTGCTGGAGGCAGTTTGAATATTCGTGTAATCAGCACCAAGCAAAACTAATTTTTCACCCTAAATCTACAAACCAATGAGATTTCTCAAAGGGATAGGGTGGCATGTCCATAGCGGGATTTTTCGGGAGAAATGTCCTGCTATCAGCTTGAAAACTGATCCAACAAATTCAAAAGTGAGGCATCTATGGCTATTTGCCTTCTTGCTTTTTATCACTCAATTAGGCTTTGCTCAAAACCGTGCAGAATATTTTTTCGACGCCGATCCTGGACAAGGGCTTGGTCAAACACTGACTGTTCCTTCTGGTGATTCAGTTGATTTTAATCGGTCTGTTTCTGTCAGTAGCTTAAGTACGGGATTTCACAGCCTGTATATCCGAACAAGAATGAACGGACGTTGGTCCATTCCAGCTTCTAGTCCATTTTACATTCAACCGACCAGTAGCCTCACCGCAGGTCCAGTTTCATCTTTGGAATACTTCTTTGATACAGATCCCGGAATTGGAAATGGAACAGTTTTAATCATTTCTCCTGCAGCCGATTCTGCAACTAGAAATGCTGTGATACCAATAGGTAGTTTGAGCACTGGCTTTCACACACTTTTTGTGCGGGCCAAAAATAATCGGGGATATTCTTTGACTGAAGCAAGTCCGTTTTACATCATTCCAACCACCAGCCTAACTGCCGGGCCAATTACTTCTTTGGAATATTTCTTTGATACAGATCCTGGAATTGGAAACGGAACAAATCTTTCCATTAGCCCTGCTGCAGATTCTTCAGTAAGAACAGCCATCATTCCAATTGGTAGCCTTGCAAATGGATTTCATACTTTATATGTGAGGGCGAAAAACAATCGGGGCTATAGCCTTACAGAATCAAGTACCTTTTTTATTATTTCAGCCTCATCATTTAATTCAGGTCCAATCAACCAGGTTGAATACTTTTTTGACACAGATCCAGGCATTGGAAATGGCACAAAACTAGCCGTTTCTCCAGCTGCTGATTCCATAACCAGAACAGCTGCCATTCCTATTTCCAGCTTAAGCACTGGCTTTCATACCTTGTATGTGCGGGCGAAAAACAATACCGGATTTAGCCAGACAGAGGCAAGAACATTTTTTATTATTCCAGCATCAACTGTTAATTCCGGTCCAATAAGCAAGATGGAGTATTTTATCGATACCGATCCTGGCATTGGACTGGGCACAGCAATTTCTGCCTTCACGGCAGCAGATTCTGTAGAAGTGAATCGGGTACTGACTTTACCCACAAACATCACTCTTGGAGACCACAAGTTATATGTACGTTCCAGGAATACCGACGGTCGTTGGGCTATTACTGAAACGAAAGATTTTACTGTAGCCTGTGGTCCTCCTGCCATCACATCGACCCAAACCCAAATTTGTCCAGGTGCCTCTACCATTTTAAGTTTGGTTGGTGGCAATTTGCCAGGGTCCTACCAATGGATCAGAAATGGGGTAGCGATTGCGAATGCGAATGCCTTTTCACTCATAGCAACACAAACCGGCACTTATCGCCTTCGATATGTAAATGGAACTTGCACCGACACATCCGCCGGATTGGTAATTGGGAGTGGCACTGCGGTTACAGCCATTGCCACTGCTTCTGGGCCAATTGTATTTTGCACTGGAAGTTCGGTGAATCTGAATGGAAACTCGGGCAATGGGTTAACCTTCCAATGGTTGCGAGACAATTTGCCCTTGAATGGACAAACCTTAGCCCAGCTAGCCAACGTTGTGACAACAGGAAATTATGCTGTGATTGTAACAAATGCCACAGGTTGCAAGGATACCTCGAATGTGATTTCGGTATTGGTGAATGCCAAACCAAATCCAGCGATCACGCCTAATTTGGCTCAAAATCTATGCGCTGGTCCTATCAACTTTGCCCTAAGCAACCCAGTGTCGGGGCAAACCTATCAATGGAAAAATGGCAACACTGTGGTTGGGTCGGCAGCAACTTTTACTGCCTCAATGGCTGGAAGCTATAAAGTTGTAGTCACAAACAGCACAGGCTGCAAGGATAGTTCTGCGGTTGTTTCAGTTATCAATTGTCCTTCTTTGCCCGGCAGTGGAAATGCCTTGAGTTTTGATGGGCAAGACGATGAAGTTCAAATTGGGAGTGGTTTCACTTTTCAGAATTTCACCATTGACATGTGGGTGAAACCGGGGGCTACACAGGTTCAGTTTGCCAATATTATCGACAATGCGCATAGCGGATCTTTTACCAATTGGGTGTGCCAGCAAGATGCCAATAACGCCAATTCGTATGGCTTTGGAACGATGAATACGGAAGTTGGTTTTACCCTTCAAGCCAATCAGTGGCAGCACCTTACCTTGGTAAAGAGCCCAACAGCACTTCAAGCGTATGTGAACGGAATACTCATTCAAAATACGCCTTATTCAGGTGGAGCAATTAATTACAGTGGGAACTTTTTGCGCCTTGGAAGATGGGCCGGCGGTGGAAGAAATTGGAATGGAAGTATGGATGAAGTTCGATTTTGGAACACACCACTTACCCAAACTCAAATCCGGGATCGGATGTGCCGAAAAATTCCTTCATCGGATGCCCTGATTGCCAATCTGGTTGGGTATTACAATTTTGATGAATTATCGGGAAATACAGCTGTGGATTTAGGTGGAACAAACAATGGAACCCTTATCAATGGCCTGAGCCGAGCCACAAGCGGAGCCGCCATTGGAAACCTCAGCAGCCATAACTATGTAACAACAGGTTTGCCAAATGCCATTCTAAATTTTGGTACCCAGGATAATTTTAGGGCCAATTATACAGGCGGAACTTTTTCCGGAGAGGCCGGTTCTCATGTTTACGTGGTATCAGAAAAGCCAAATACCGAAACGGGTATCGAAAATCCGGGCACCAACAACCGTTATTTCGGGGTTTTCAATGTAGGGCTTACCACTCCTCAATACACTGGTACTTACAACTATAATGGCAATCCTTTTGTATCGATTGGGAACGAAGCGCAACTTGGCCTTTTCAAACGAAACGATAACGCCGGAACAGCATGGACCAACGCCGGAGCCACACTCAATACAACAACAAACACACTGACAGCGACGGGTCAAAGCACAGAATATGTGCTAGGTGTAACTACTTGTACACCACCCCCAACCCCAGGCATTTCTCCAGCAGGCCCAGTAGCCATTTGCCAGGGAAAAAGCGTGGTTTTGACATCAAGCGCAGCTACTGGAAATCTTTGGAGCAATGGAGCAACCACCCAAAGTATAACCGTTTCTTCTGCTGGTTCATTCACCGTGACCAGCACAGTTTCGGGTTGTAATTCACTGCCTTCTGCGACCGTTGTTGTTTCGGTCAATCCATTGCCCAATACCAGCGTTTCTCCTGCAGGACCTATCAATTCTTGTCAGGGAACAACAACCACACTTTCCGTTTTAAATCCTGTGACTGGCCAAACCTACCAATGGAAAAATGGAAATACTGTAGTGGGAACCAATTCGCCTTCTCTGGCAGTCGATGCATCTGGAAATTATAAAGTCGTTATTTCCTCGAGTTCCAATTGTGTGGACTCCTCGGCAATCGTAGCGGTTACAGTAGTTCCGGCTCCAAGCATCAGCGTTTTACCGGTTGGATCTATCAATCTTTGTCAGGGTGATTCAAGGAATCTGACCGCCACTGTTTCCAATGGGGCCAGTGTAAAATGGCTTCGAAATGAAACGCCAATCAATGGGCAGGTTTCGAATATCCTGGCCGCAAGTGAGGCTGGAACCTATAAAGCTGTAGCCACGGTTGGAACTTGTACAGACACCTCCAATGCGGTAGTGATTAATATAAATCCAAAACCTCAGCCTGTTTTGAATCTGAATGGACCTCAGTCTATTTGCTCAAATGGCAGCATCACACTAACGCTTACCAATCCTCAAAATGGCCAAACCAACCAATGGAAACGGGATGGAAGTCCTATTGCAGGTGGCAACTCAATCAACACCAGTACAGCAGGATTTTATTATGTGGTAAGCACCATTACAGCGACTGGATGCAAAGACAGTACTTCTGGAGTCACCCTCAATGTGGTTGATCCGGTGATCAGCCCAGCTGGACCAATCCAGATTTGCCTGGGAAGCTCAACCAATCTGATTGCTACCAACATAGGAACAGGAACTTTGAAATGGCTTCGCAACGAGGTTGAGATTTCAGGAGCTACAAACCAGACATTTTCTGCCTCTCAGGCTGGTATTTATAAAGTTGTAGTGGTATTGGCTGGCCTTTGCAGCGATACATCTATTGGAGTTTCTTTCATTGTAAATCCACTTCCGAATGCCAGTATTTCGACCCAGGCCGATAGCTTTTGCGTAGGTGGATCTACTATTTTAAGGGCCAATCAAGGAAACGGTTTAACCTACCAATGGAAGCGAAATGGCGCAAACATCAACAATGCCAATGCCGATACTTTGCTTGTCAATGTTGCGGGTTCATATACAGTTGAGGTTCGGAATACGGCCAATTGCCCTGCATTATCAGAGGCAAGGATAATCAATCAGGTAAATAATATTTCCTGGTTTCTGGATGCGGACAATGACGGATACGGAACCGGAACAACAGTTGCCAGCTGCTCCAGACCTCAGAATGGTTTTTTAGCAGGCGAGTTGACTGCCACCACTGGTGATTGCAACGACCTTGATCCTACCATCAACCCTTCCAGGCAGTTTTTCTCTTATGTAGGTGGTGCTAATTTTAATGGCGTTGTTTGCTCCCCATTGCAGGGAACTCCTTATACAACCTTCAGGTTTGAAGTGGTTTACACCGATTTAAACAACAATCCACCGCCTGTTACTTTCCCAAGGGTTATTCTTGATTTTGAAGGAAATGGACAATTGAATGGCCCTAACGATCGGACAATCCTGTTGCAGGAATTTGATAACGGCGATAAAACATATTCTGATGGAAAGCGCTATTTTACGACAGTTAACAGCCTTCCTTCCGGCCAGAATTATACTACCAGAATCGTAAGTAACATCGGCACTTGTGGTACTACTTTCGGGCCGTTTAGTTATCCGGATGTTTTTATTCTTGCTGATCTTCAGATATTTGCTAACGACATCAGCTTCAGCAACCCTACCCCTGCTGTTTCATCGCCGCTTACCGTTTCTGCTATTATTCACAATGTTTCGGATTTTGCGGCAGAAAATTTTGTGGTACATCTGGTCAATCAATTTGATACAACCATTATTTATCCCGACTTAGTTGTACCGTTTCTGGCACCGCAGTCTTCGACCACAGTTTCCTGGAATATCATTACTCCGGCAGTTCCTGCCTGGTGCCCGATGCAGGTGTTTGTGGATTGGACAAAGGTTATAACCGAAACAAACGAATTGGATAACAATGCCATCCGGCCATTTGTCAATGGAAACTTCAACGTGCCAGGGAACATAACTGTTGGGCCTACAGTTTCACCAAGTACAGTAATCGGTGTAGCTGGTGCTACTGCAACCTTAACTGGGACTGCGGTTTATACAAATACTGCGGTTCCACTCCAAAATCCAAGTGTAGCAGGCGCACAGGTAACGTTTACCATTCAGCCGGGTGGGCAAACGTTTACCACCTACACAAATTCATCAGGTCAAATTAATTTTGCCTTTTTTGTAGGTACTACACCGGGCATTTATACCATTACGGGAACCATTACAGATTTCACTTTAACAACCACTTTTACCACAACTTTTACGGTGGTTCCTCCTGTTTGTTTGCCAGATCTGGTCGCCAGTCTTACTGTATCTAGTGTCAATATTGTGGCAGGTGAAAGCATAACCGGAAACCTAAGGGTCAGAAATCAGGGCTGTCAGGATGTTATAGATTCTACTTTAGTCAAATTTACCCAATCTGGAGGCACTCCTTCCATCCCGAATGTTAAAATTCCACCTTTGGTAATAGGTGCCTTTGTAGATATCCCGATTGACGATATTACATTTTCTAGCCCAGGAACTTTTTCGATTTGCGGCTTGGCAGATGGTGATTTTGAAATTGTGGAAGCTGCAGAATTTAACAACCAGGATTGCAGAATTATTACAGTAATACCATTTCTGCCAGATATTTTCCCAACCAGTTGTGGCGTAGGTGGGCAACAGTTTATTACTGGTCAGCCTTCAAATATCACGGTGAGTCTGGCCAATTCAGGCGGATCAGGAACTGGTCCCTTTAATGTGCGGGTTAGGGTTCTTCAAGGGGCTACTGTGGTTGAAACCATCAATCAACCCATAGTCAATTTGGGGCGACAGTCTCAAACCAGTTTTTCATTCCAATACACATATCCGGCACCGGGGCAATATAGCTTGCAGGTTTATTGTGATACCCCAGAACCAAATGGAGTGGTCGCAGAAACCAATGAGGGAAACAATGGAAGCAATTGCGGAATACTAATTTTGGCTACCCAGCCTGATCTGTATTTTGGTTCTGGTTGTGAAAATATTGATGTCGATCCTAATGATCCTGCTTTCCCAGGTAATATTACCATTAAGGCAAGGCTATTTAATGGTGGAAATGCAACAGCAAATGCGCCGATTCTGGTGAGATTTACCCAATCTGGAGGTGCTGTGCATGAAGTCACATTGACGGATAACCTGACTGCTGGTCAGTCTGTTCTGGTCAGCAAAGTGGTTCCGGCAGTTGCACCGGCCACGGAAACCATTTCAGTGGTTGTAGATCCCAATAACACAATAAGTGAATTTATTGAAAACAATAATTCTGCAGGTCCGAAATCGCTTTGCCATGAATTTGCGCCAGTCGATAATTTTTGTGGTTTTAACTGGTGGAATGGCACCTACCTGATCAACCAGGCTATTTTTCTGAATGTGCCTGTTAATGTGAGCGGTGTTTATGATGCCAGCCAACTGAAAGTCAGGTTTTTTGTAAGTGGTCCAGGTCTGAATGGAACCCTAAATCTTGGAGATGCCATCCTCAACAGTGTTTCTGAGCTTTGTTCTTGTCCGCTTTCGGCTAATCTTCCGGTAAGTTTTGCATTCCCGCAAGAGGGTGAATACACATTTACATTTGTAACTGATCCGGACAATGAGTACACAGAGTGCGATGAAACCAACAATACGCTGGTACGCAAAGCGCAGGTAAGTGGGTTGCCGGACATGAGGGTACTTTCCCAACTAATTAATCCGTCCAAACTCAATCCGGATGTGGATGAGCCAATTACAATTCAGGGCAATTATGAAAATATTGGGCTTTCAAATATTGACCAGACCATGAAATTCAAGCTTCTGGTGGATGAAATAGCCGTTGACTCTGCCACAGTAAATGGATTGGTAACTGGCGATAACTTCACGGTAAATTTCACGACACTATGGTCATCCAATGTGGTTGGTGCGCACATCATAAGAACCATTATTGATGCTGATAATGAGATTCAAGAATCGAACAAAGTCAACAATGAAGCCACGAGGGCTATGATTGTTGGAGCGGCTGCGAATATGTATTTTCAGGTCTTTTTGCCATCCAATGGAAGCCCAACTCTGGGCCAGCAAATCAACATTGCAACAAGGGTAGGCAACAATGGGGATGAAGATGTGAATGGTTTGGTTCAGTATTTCTACATCAACGACCAAAACGATACCATTCAGATTGGGCAATTGCCAGTTTTTGTGGCAGGCAATGATTCAACGACGCTCAATTTCCCTTGGACAGTGGTTGATAATAATACGGTGTTGATTGGCAAAATTGTGAATGCGGACATCATGGAGTTTAACTATGATGACAACCTCGCTACTGCCCAGATTGGTGGTTTTACGCTCAGCTTTGCATCTACGCCTGCTTGTGGAAGTACGCCAAACGGAACTTTAACCGTTTCAGCAACAGGTGGAAACTTTCCTTTTATCACCCAATGGAGCAATGGTTTTGTAGGACCAGCATTAACCGCTGGAGCAGGCACCTATCAAGTAACGGTAACCGATGGATCTGGCGTTATCGTGAATGGTTCTGGCACTATCAACGCTTTGCCAGGTATCCGTTATTATTTGGATGCTGACTCTGATGGATATGGAAATCCAGCCATCGATTCAGTGGATTGTGTTCAACCTCAAAGCTATGTTCGCAACAATCTGGATTGCAACGATGCAGATGCTGCTGTTTATAAAAACACTCCAAAACCCATCATCTCTTCTAATGGAGGCACTGTGATTTGTCAGGGAAATTCTGTTACTCTCTCTGTAATCAACCCCGTGCAAGGATTAACCTACACATGGAGCTCCAGTGAAATTGGTTCGGCCATTGTGGTGAATGCTTCTGGCGATTTCTCTGTTGAAGCTTCTCAGGACTCGGGTTGTATTGCCTTTTCCGATACCATTTCTATTCAGACAGTTGCCAGTATTATTCCCACTGCTGTTGTTTCTCAATCTGTTCAGGGTCCCATTTGCAAAGGTAGAAACGTAACTTTTGCAGCTACAGTGAGCGGCCAAGGTGCTCAACCAAGTCTGGAATGGTTTGTCAACAATACTTTGGTGAATACTGGCATCAGCTATGAAACAGATAGCTTACAAGGCGGGGATGAGGTGCAATTTAAACTTAACTCTTCCGAATCTTGTGCCAATCCGGTTGAGGTGGTTACCCAGCCTATTACTATAGTTGTGTTAGACTCCTTGGTTGCATTAGCAGGATCAGATCAAAGCCTCTGCGGAACAACAACGCAATTAGGCGCAAATGCTGTAAACGGTGCAACGGGTACTTGGACTGTTGTTTTAGGCACAGCTCAATTTAGCAATGCATCAGATGCTTTAGCAACAGTAAATGGTCTTTTTTCCGGTTTAAATCGGCTTAGATGGACATTAACAAACGCAGCTTGCCCGTCTGTTTCAGATGATGTAGATATCCAGGTTTCTCCTTCGGGAATAGTTGCAAATGCTGGTCCTGATCAAGTATTGTGCGAAACGGATACTGCCAGATTACAAGCCGTTGAGCCTTCTGCTGGTACAGGTGCATGGTCAGTTGCAACAGGATCTGGTCAAATTAATGATACAGATCTTGCAACCGCACTTATTGAAGGATTATCCTTTGGCGAAAATAAATTGGTTTGGACGGTCACTTCAGGAAATTGCGAACCATTGAGTGACACGGTGATCATCATAAGAAATGAATCACCAGCCCAATCTTTTGCTGGAAGTGACATTTCAACTTGCGCAGATCAATCTACTTTGGCTGGAAATTCAGCTCAAACCGGAACTGGTGCATGGATCGTCATCAGCGGAACCGGAACTTTGACGGATTCGACGTTGGCAAATTCTGGCGTGACAAATCTCAGTGTTGGTGTCAATGAATTTGTCTGGACCATCACGAATGGAAACTGTCCGGCAAGTGCTGATACAGTTATTATCACCAGAGAAGAAGCACCAAGTCAGGCCAATGCCGGAAGCGATCAATCTATTTGTGCAGATCAATCCACTTTGGCTGGAAATTCAGCCCAAACCGGAACTGGAGTATGGACAATACTAAGCGGAACCGGAACTTTGACGGATTCGACTTTGGCAAATTCTGGCGTGACCAATCTCAGTGTTGGCGTCAATGAATTTGTCTGGACCATTTCGAACGGAAACTGTCCGCCAAGTGCTGACACAGTAAGCATCACCAGAGAAGAAGCACCAAGTCAGGCCAATGCAGGAAGCGATCAATCTATTTGCGCAGATCAATCTACGTTGGCTGGAAATTCGGCCCAAACCGGAACTGGTGCATGGACCGTCATCAGCGGAACCGGAACTTTGACGGATTCTACTTTGGCAAATTCTGGCGTGACAAATCTCAGTGTTGGTGTCAATGAATTTGTCTGGACCATCACGAATGGAAACTGTCCGGCAAGTGCTGATACAGTTAGTATCACCAGAGAAGAAGCACCAAGTCAGGCCAATGCCGGAAGCGATCAATCTATTTGTGCAGATCAATCCACTTTGGCTGGAAATTCAGCCCAAACCGGAACTGGA
>JBBRCC010000073.1:0-22856 GCA_038205175.1 Cytophagales bacterium
GGCGGAATCAATTTTTTGAAGGTTGAGTAATGCGTCTAATTTTTGAGCAACCGTAACTTCCATGCTGTCAGTAATATAAAACGGGATTGGTCGAATTTTCTGTGAAATGGAGTGCAATATTAGGAAATTTAGCCGACAACCAGTCACGAAACAAAAAAACTGTGAATTGTTCGCTTTCGTAGTGGCCTGTGTCGGCAAGTATGATTTGGCCTTCAGCATCGAAAAATTCATGATATTTCACGTCTGAAGTCACAAAAACATCTGCTTTAGCTTTGATGGCATGGGGCAATAAAAAAATTCCGGCTCCGCCACACACAGCTATTCGTTGCACGGAGGTTTTATGAATGCGGGTGTATTTTACCACACCAGCATTCATTTTATCTTTCAGCCGTTCCAGAAAAAAATCGGTTGCCATGGGACTTTCCAGCTCGCCAATCATGCCTGAACCAGTTTGCTGCCAAACGTTTTCGATCACTTGAATATCGTATGCTATTTCTTCATACGGGTGGCTTTCCCGCAAGGCAGCTAGTATTTGCAATTCCTGATGAGCAGGGAAAATTAGTTCAACACGATGTTCTTCAACTTGCTCCAGCCCGCCAATTTGGCCTAAGCTTGGATTAGCACCTTGCTCAGGAAGAAAAGTTCCAGTGCCGCTTAAGGTGAAACTACAGTGCGAGTAATTGCCGATATGCCCGGCGCCTGCTGCGTAAAGGGTATTGCGTACTTGTTCGCTAAAATCTTTTGGAACAAACGTGGTGAGTTTGCATAGCAATCCGGATTTTGGTGCCAGAATTTGCTGATTCACAAGTCCCAAACGGTCAGCAATTATTTTGTTTACGCCAGTATCTACATTATCAGCGTTGGTATGGCAGGCTATCAAATTGATATTGTTGCGAATTGCCATCATTACAGTGCGTTCCACATAGGTTTTCCCTGTAAAATTTTTCAGTCCTTTAAATACAATGGGATGGTGGCTCAGCACCACATTGCAGCCTTTTTTTATGGCGTCTGCAATCACTTCTTCTGTGCAGTCGAGCGATATCAATACACCTTTCACTTCGTCGGTCGCATTGCCTACAAGCAGGCCTGAGTTGTCGTAACTTTCCTGAAGCGGGTAGGGGGCGTTTCGATGCAGTTCTTCAATAATATGTTTTACCTGAATCATGATTTAATTGGGTTTAAACAAAGCTAAGAGATTTTCTTCCAGATGCGAAACGTCAAATTTCGCAGCATGCTTTCTCCCATTTTCAATTTTTTCCTGCATGGGCAATGGGTTTTCCCAAAGATTTTCAAGCAGGTTTTTAAGTTCCTGATCGCTGTTTGTTTCCACCAGAAATCCGGCATTGCCATCATCGAGCACTTCGGGCAAACCTCCCACACGGGTAGCAATCACGGGCGTGCCACAAGCCAAGGCTTCCAAACACGACACACCTAGCGCTTCTCTGTGACTCATGGTGATAAACAATTGTGCTTCGTTATGCAACTCTTTAATCCTGTCTCTGTTCACCAGACCTTCAATTCTAAGTTTCCCGATGTAAGCTGCTTCTTTGGCCAGTTGTTCTACAATGGGCTTGTCGTTTGCCGATATGCCAGCCACTACAAAGTTTAAGTCTTTATTGAAAGATAGTTGCCCCAGGGCTTTGAAAATCAAAGGAAGACCACCAATTCGAAAATCATTTTTGATGAATAATATATGTTTTGGTTGTTGGACTTCTTTCGGTTTGAATTTGAAATATTGAAGGTCTACAGTTTTGTACAGAAGTTTTGTTTTTAAACCAGGCATTTCATACGCCTTTTCGATCAATTTTTGGTTGTATTTTGAATTGGCAACCATGAAATCGGACCAATGAACCAAACGTTTTTCAAGTCTAAAATATAGTTTTCGAATAGCTGCTCTTAAAAATGACGCCGATTTTCGCAATTCGTTGAAGTTTGCCAAGGCGTATTTGTAGTCGTTTATCATCACATAGACTGGAAACCCCCGCTTTTTTATAAACAAGGCTTCAAAGGCTGTACTACAAAGCACAGCATCAATTTTTGTATCCTTACTTAGTTTCATTAATGCCCTGGCAAAAAACCAGTAGCGAAGTATCCAATAGAAAGGAATTTTTTCGAGGAAAGCTATGCGGGTTGCGCTAACCAAGTTTTCGTTGGTCTGCTCAATCTGGTCGGAGATGAAAATAATGGAGATTTTCTCAGATTTGAATTGCCGAAGATATTCTGCAAAGCGGCCCGGTCCTGAAACTACTTTGTTGAACTGTGTAGTGGTATAAACAATGGTGATCGGTTTTTGCATCATTAGCTCAAGCTTTCTTCCTGCTCATCAGAAATGGCTAGCAACATAAGCAGCAGGAACCAGAAAAAATTAAAAGTGGCAGACCCGGGTGAATTATAAGAATCTTCAACTGAGCTGTGGAACAGCATCATGACAATGAGAAAACAAAATATGAGCATGGCAATTGGCTTATTGTCAGTTAGTTGAACATTCCAAATGCCCTTGCCTAAAATAAGCAGAATGCCTCCCAAAAAAACCAAAATTCCGAAATAGCCAAACTCAATCAACATGGCAAGGTAGGTGTTGTGCAGATTCAGGTCATTGTCGTCGGCGTCGATTACACCAAATATTTTCCTGGCTTTCCGCTGATTGTAGTAGCCAACACCAAAAAAACTCATTTCATCGGCGATAGTTATGCCTTGTTCGATGAGTTCGGTTCGGTTTCCAAATTTTCTTGCACCTTCAAATTGGTTCAGCCTTAGTTTGTCTTGCAAAAAATCGGGAGCTATCAATATGAAACCGATTAAACCTACTGTAGCGCCAATGGCTGTCAGGTAGTTTTTGAAATAGAAAACCAAAACCAACAATAGCACCGCAATCAAACAAAGCAAACTGGATCTGTTATTTACCTGATAAATAAGAAAGGCAATGATTGTGGTACTTGCTAAATAGCCTATTTTAAATCTTAGATTTTTTCTTGTCAATACAATTAATCCCAGACACAAAGTTTGGTAAAGCAAAATTCCAAATGCATTGGTGGAACTAAAAATGCCTCCAAACTCATATTTTAAATCCCCAGTTAGTTCGTTGTATCTTAAATCAAAATACTCTTCCTGCCCCAGCAAATAGCCTCCTACATAAGAAAAAACTATTACTGCCAGGTGCAGTGCGAATAGCTTTTTCGATGTTTCAAATAGAAGGTCTTTCAACGAAATGTAGTTTGGAGGGCTCCAGATAATTTTCCAGAAAAATAAAATGACGGCAAAAAACCAAGTGTAATATTGAAAGGAATCGAAAGGAGAAAGACTGAAAATGCTGTTGAAAACGGCATACAATCCAAAGAGAAAAAATAGAAGGATCGACACCTTTAATCCAGATCCGGTAGGGCGGTTGACTGCACTTCCTTGCCAAAAGAGATATATAAGCAACAAGATTAATACTGGTTCCCGGGCAAATCGGATAGCGGCCACATCTCTGCCATGAATAGAAAATGCCATCAAATTGAAAAACTGATAAATTGCAATGAGCCAAGCTGGATCAATGTTTAGTTTGCTTGAGGATACTACAGCTATGTTTTCAGTTCTAACCATTCAACATACCGGACATAAAGATGGCAAAGTCGTTCCAGGTGTAAAGTTCTACTTCTTCCAGATTTTGAGAACCGATTGATTCCAATGTTTCTTTTTCCAGGGTCGAAGCCATATCCAATGCTTCCGCCAGGGTTTTGTATTTGCCGAAGAGCAATTCTGGCTGTTTGTTGAGTCGAAATGGAACAAGTCCTTTTGCTGCTGCCACCACTGGTTTTCCAAAACTCATGGCCAGATTTACAGTGCTCGAATTTAAAACATTTTTAAAGGGCAATACAATCAGGTCAGCTGCATGAAAAAATACTGATATTTCTTCATCAGGTATTTGCCTGATTTCCATCCTGATTTTATGGTTGGCTCCAGCCATTTTTACCAGCGAATCCACGTAGTCCTGTCTGTAAGCACTACCCGCAATGATAAGCCTGGTGTTTGCAAAATCGGCCTTTTTGAAATAATCGATCAGGTCTTCAACACCTTTGTATGGTCTAAGATTGCCGAAGAACAACCAGATTTTTTCCTGTGGGTTCAACTTGAGCTTTTCTCTCGCTTCTACTTGTTGGGTCACTGTTTCCGGATACCATTCTACAAATGATCCTTCTGGCAATATTTCAATTTTATCTTTGGCGATATTGAGGTGATTCATTACCTGTTTTTCTATCCCCTTGCCCAGCAAACGCACTTTTAAGCATTGTGAAGCAAACCAACTTTGCACCCACTTTTCCAGCTTTCTGGGTCTGTTTTCGTGGTGTTGCATATTGTGGAGTGTCCAGATTATTTTCACTCCAAATACCCGCCTCGCCAGCCAAATATCGAGAACAAATGCTGCTGTTTTCAGCAAACTTTTCGGCAAGTCAGGTGCCAAAGTGTATTGGTGAATCCAGTCGAAATGGATAATGGTTGGTTTGAATCGGAAGTATGTTCTTAACGCCGTGAAAAATGTACCATTTGAACCATACCCAGCTGCAATGCCCATGTTGTTCAATGCCTGCATCTGCATGACAGGAATGGTTTCATTCAGTTTTCCCCAAATGGGTAAAAAAGCAATTTTTAAGCTTGATTTTTTGGTACTATCAGGCATTTTTTCCCAGTTTTAATTTGACTTTTTCTGCCAGGAACCCTAACAATTTCACTTCTTCAAATTGCACTAATTTTAACAAAGTGAGTAAAACGACCCCGATTAATATAGAATTTACTGCTCCTGAGGCAACATTTTGAAGCATGGTTTCGCTGCTCCAAAATTGACCTAGACCAAAATGAATAACTAAAGCAACGCCAAGCAAAAGCCCGGCAAATGTTGTGGCTTTGAGCAAAAATCCATCTTGATACAGGGTGAAAAGATCTCTTCGGTAAAAGAAAATGACTAAAACCGGAATAACGGCAAGGCCAATATTGTTCAAAGTAAACAAAAGGGCTAGTGGCCAATATCCCAACTTGTGTCCAACAAAATAGGTGAAAACACCAAATGCAATTTGCAGGGCAATAAAGTAGCCATACTGTGTTTTCACAAGGTCGGCGCTCATACACATCTTTCTGAAAATGAGGCCCAACCCATTGAAAAACACCAAACCAATCAAAAGAATCAGGGTGTAAAATGTGGTGTCGATGTAAGAACCTTCAAATTTCCCGTTTTTCCAGAGCACGTTGAGCAAAGGTTTGCTGGACCCAATCATGAAAGCTCCTGCAGTAATAGCCAGCAAAAAGGTAAGCCTGTTAGCTTGTTGCACCAATGCTTTGAGTTTGGGGCTTCCTTGCTGGAGAAGGGTAGAAAATTGCGTAAAAAAAACGATAGTAACTGGCCTGAGAACTAAGCCATTGAGCTTTGAATAGATCAAAGTGGCATATTTAAAAACTGCAAAATATCCTGGAGGAAGAAAAGAAAGTGCTGCGTTGAAACCGAAACTCCAGAATTGGGTTGAGAGCACATACACAAAAGTAAAACTCATTTTACCCAATACTTCTTTGAGGTCAAACCCAGGAGTTTTCAGTCGAAACCGATACCTAAAAGGGGTTCCGCTCAAAAAATAAATGGCCATTCCAAAGGAAATAAATTCGCCAAGCATTAAGCCTGAAAGCGCTGCATAAATGCCAAATTGCTTGTTAAAGAGCAAAATGGACAACATTGCAATTGCCTGATTGGCCAGGGTGATGAGTTCAATTCTGGCAAATACCTTTTCGGCATTCATCAAAGTAACCAATAGAGATTTGATAATTTCTAAAGAAATAAGCGGAGAAATGATGGCAAAAAGTACAGTGCCAAGCGCCAGTTTTGAGCTATCGAACCCCGGTACAAGGGCTTCATACAGCATGCCCGAAAATAGAAAAGCCAACAAGGAAATGGAAATGGCTACCATTCCCATCCAACTCAGGATGACAGAAAAAACGGCGTTTGCTGCCATTTGGCTCACATTTTCTTTAAATCTGTGGTAAATGGGCAAAATAATTTCGCTAAGTTGACCGGTTTGGGTAAGCGATGTAATCATGAAAAAGAGAGAAGTAGCCGCAAAATATACTTCTACATCAGGCGATACGCCATAAGCCTGAGCCATGACCACCGAAGAACCTATGCCCAGCAAAGCCGAAGCTAAATTAATGACAGATAGGAGGGCAACGGATTTTTTCTGGATCAAAGTAGTGTTGGTTTATGAAACATTACCAGGCAGTCCAGCCTCCGTCTACTGTAAGAATGGAGCCTGTCATGTAGCTGCTGGCATCTGATGCCAACAACAAAAATGGCCCTTCCAGTTCACTTTTGTCGCTCATGCGGCCCATAGGCGATAGTTTGGCAAAGTTAATGGTAAACTTTTCAGCATGGTTGTTGAAAATGGCATGTGGAACTATGGCATTGCATCTGATGCCTTCCTTAGCGTAAAATGTGGCTATATAGCGGGTGAAGTTAGGTACAAAAGATTTGGTGGCAATGTAGTCTATGGGTTTGAACCGGATTTCTTCTCCATCGCCGAAATCATATAAACTTTGGTTGGGCGCCACCATGGAATAAGTAGAAGCCACATTGATGATGTTTCCAT
Organism: Cytophagales bacterium; assembly: GCA_038205175.1. GTDB lineage: Bacteria > Bacteroidota > Bacteroidia > Cytophagales > Flexibacteraceae > JBBRCC01. The sequence continues at coordinate 6,609 of JBBRCC010000073.1, forward strand.
GACCTTGTTTCAACATTTGCCGACAAGCGGCTTGGGTCATGCGGATCATACCAGTGAGGTTCACGTCTATGGATTTTTCGAGCAACTCAAGTGGATAATTTTCAAATCGGGAATTGTTGACTTTATTGGTGTTTTCCTGGTCGAATTTGGCATCGATGGCAGCATTATTTACCAACACGTCAAGCTTATTAAATTTGGCTAAAGTGGCTGTCAAAGCAGTTTCTATGCTTTTTTCTGAGGTAATATCGAGCGGGGTAATGAGGAACTGACTATTGTCGAAATCTGAAGAAAACTCTACTTCCAATCCGGGTATGGCTCCTTCATTCACATCCGCAAGCACTACGTGTGCACCCTGAGCTAAAAATGCCTTGGAAATTTGTTTGCCAATTAAGCCAAATGCTCCAGTAATGAATATGGTTTTACCTTTTACAGATATGGGGTGTTCTTGCTGCATAATTTCAGTTTTTCAGTGGCTTGTTGTTGCACATTCGAATGATGATTTCTGATTCTTTAAGCATGGTTTCACTCACTTCTTGCTGTTTGTTGCTTCCAGCTAATTTGAAAAAATGCTCAAGTTCAGCTGTAAAAAGTTGATTTCGGTCAAAAGTATCAGCTGTTATCAACTGCTTATTTTCAGGCCTAACCACATGCAATTCGTTTTTGAGGTAGTAAAATTCAAGTCTGCCCTTTTCGAAAATAAGATGCAAAAACCGATTTGCAGGCTGTTCATAATAGTTCAGGTGCACATGCCCGGTAATTCCGCCTTCATATTCAAACAAAAAATCGGCACCGGAATCTGCGCTTACTTCCAGGCCTGAGGCATGGTTTTGCAAACATTGATATGTTTCAATTGGCTTGTCCACTAAAAAATTCACCAGATCGAGGTCATGACTTAATGTTAGTGAAGCGCCTCCGCCGAGGTCTTTTTGGGCAGCATAAGAAGTTTTGTAATCTTCCCACGGGTGCCAGTTGGGCAAATATTCGCCCCAGTGAGAGGTGAAAGAAATAAGCCTGCCTAAATCTCCCAGTCTAATTATTTCCTTCATTTTCTCAACCAAGGGATGAAAACGCATCATGTAGCCCACAAACAACAACTTGCCCGAAGATTTTAAAGCTCGTTCCAGTTGCTCCCAATCGTTCAGGTTGTGCGAAAGAGGTTTCTCAACCAACACATGCATGCCATGTTCTAGGCACCAAATTGTTTGTTGTAAATGCAAAGACGTGGGTGTGCAAACAATAGCCGCTTTTGGCTTCAAGGCAAGTGCATCTTCTTCAGAGGTTACAATTTGAACACCGGCTAGTTCCAAATTTCTGAAAGGTAGATTTCGTTTTCTAAGCACGGCAATATTTCTGTAGCCGGCAAGCAATAAGTTATTTATGTGTCGCTCCCCAATAGAGCCACCACCAATAACCAAAATGGAGTCTGACTTGCTTACCATTTGATGCAATTGTTGGCTGAAATTACCTGAGCTGCCTTTTCAAAACTTTGCAAGTCGTCTATGTCAATGGCAAATTGGCTGTCAATCAAAAAGGGCAAAATATTTTTCCCCGACATGCTGTTTTGTTCCAGCACCACTTGTGGCCTCAATATATCTATAGTGCCTGTTTGCCAGTAGGTTTGTGGCAGTTTTTGCCTTGGCATGTTGTATGGTTCATCAACCCCTGCCAAATATAAAAGAGGCCTCATAGGTTGATCGGGCGCATCGACCCACCACATTTTATAGGGTGTGTTTGGAGATGGAGTAACTCCCCGAAGACTATCTACGTCAGGGTGTTGCCAAAGTAAATTGATGCAATGTTCAATCTCGTCTGCAAACCTGACTGGCGAAGTTGGCCTCAACTGAAGTACGAGATCGGGCGAGTAATTTTCATGCGTTTTGTGCCAATTTAAAGCATGTTGAAATACTTCCAGGTCGGTAGAAAAGTCGCCCGCCAGTTCAGCGGGTCTGATAAATGGCACTTCGGCTCCGTAAGCATGGGCGATTTCAGCTATTTTTTCTGAGTCGGTATTCACCACCACCCTGGTTACTTGTGGCGTAAGTTGTGCTGCCCGAATGCTGTAAGCTATAAGCGGGTGCCCCAACAAGGGAAGGATATTTTTATCAGATAAACCTTTACTTCCCCCACGGGCTGGTATAATGGCAATTACCTCTAAACGTTCAGGCATGATTTACCTGGGTTGAAATTTCAATTTATTGCGTTGCACTTTTTCAATATCGAGCACTTCTTCAGATTTGAAAGTTAACGACTCGTGTGTTTGGTGCAGGTTTCGAACCAGTTTCGACAGACCAGGCGTTTCAAGTGAAGCAGCGTGGTCGGTTCCTTTCCAGGTTCTGTCTTTGGTGAAGTGGCGCTCAATCCAAGTGGCTCCAAGTGTGAAGGCCGCAATATCTATGGCTATGCCAAGATGGTGGCCGGAGAAACCAATATCCTTTACCCTGCCACCAAATTTATCCCACAAACGCTTGATTTCCAACAAACAAACATCTTTGAATGGAACAGGGTAGCCGGAGGTGCAGGAATAAATGATGAGCCTGTCTTTAGCCTGACCGGTTTCTTCAAAAAACTTCACCACGATTTCTTCTTCACTTTGGGTAGTCATACCAAACGACAAATGCACCTCACCTTTGTATTCGTCCCGAAGCAGTTTCAACATCTCAAAATGATTGTTGCAGGCAGAAGGCACTTTGATCAGAACAGGATTAAGGGCAATAATTTCTTTGGCAGAAGTTGTGTCCCAAACGGAAGTGCTGTAGCCAATTCCAATACTTTCGGCATAGGCTTTTAGTTCAAGGTGCTGTTCTGTAGATAGTTCCAAAAACTCACGGTGTTCTCCGTAAGTGTCACCATACGAGTTGTATGGATTTGGATGAGGAGCGTTGTATTGTTCATCAGTCAGCAACTCCTTTGAATTGCGTTTTTGAAACTTGGCAATATCGGCACCACATTCTTTGGCCAATTTTATCAGTTCAAAGGCGATTTCCATTTGCCCCATGTGGTTGCAACCTATTTCTGCAATCACTTTGGGGGCTTTGTATTGGTGGTTAAACATAATCTTTACTGTGCTAAGTTGGTTAACGGTTGATTCCGCAAAAATCAATGACCGTTTTTCCAGCGTTAATTTTCAATTTTTTAAATGCTTTGTGTGCGACCAAAAACACAACGATGTTGGCCTGCTCGATAGCCTCTTCGGGCGAAGCGAGTTTATTGCCTTCGTATTCATCTATGTTTGGTTCAACAGGAATGAGCTCAATCGACTCATTTTTAAGTTTCTGATAAATGTGAACTGCCGGCGATTCTCTCAAATCGTCGATATCGGGCTTGAATGCGAGCCCCATCAAAGCCAGTTTGGGTTGGGTGCCTCGGGTCGATTTCCATTCAAAAGCATGGCGCAAAATTTTCTCAATGGCCCACTCGGTTTTATAATTGTTTACTTCCCGGGCTGTTCGAATCAGTTTGGCTTCTTTGGGTGTTTTGTGTACAATAAACCAAGGGTCAACAGCAATACAATGACCGCCGACGCCAGGCCCTGGTCTCAAAATGTTTACCCTCGGATGTTTGTTTGCCAAGTCTATAAGCTCCCATACGTCGATGCCGATTTTGTCGCAAACCATCGATAATTCATTGGCAAAGGCAATGCTGGAATCTCTTGAAGCATTCTCTGTCAACTTGCACATTTCGGCTGTTTTGGCATTGGTTTCTAACACCTCGCCCTTTACAAATGTACGGTAAAATGCTGCTACAACTTCGGTTGATTCTTGATTTAACCCACCCACAATTCTGTCGTTTTCAATCAGTTCTTTCATTACCTGCCCAGGCAAAACCCGCTCAGGGCAATAGGCAATAAATAACGTTGAAGTGTCTATGCCAGCCTCATCCAAGGTGGTTTTCACCATTTCGGTAGTGCCCACAGGTGAAGTAGATTCGAGAATGATGGCATCGCCTGGTTTCACCACTTTGGCAATTGCTTTTGTAGCTGCTATTACATAGTCGATGTTGGGCGACTGGTCTTCGTGAAAAGGCGTAGGTACAGCAATCATAAAAACCTCGGAAGGCACAGGTTTGGTGTCTGCTTTCAGTTGACCTGAGTGTACGGCCGAATGCACAAAAGCATCAAGATCAGGCTCAATGATATGTATTTCGCCTTTGTTGATGGTGTCGACCACATGTTTCACCACATCTACTCCATGAACCTGATAGCCCCTGTTAGCTAATAAAGCAGCCGTAGGCAAACCTATGTAACCCAAGCCGATCACGCATATTTTACGATGTTGATTTTGCATGGGTAGTTAGTGTTATTTCTGATGTTGAAGTTGAAAGATAGTGTCTGAAAAAGTCCACAATCCGGCTGGAAGCTTGTCCGTCGCCATAGGGATTGTGCAATTTGCTCATTTCTTTGTAAGCCCCTGCGTCTGTGAGCAGTCTATGCGCCTCTCTGGTAATGTTTTCAGAAATTGCTCCCACCAAAATTACTGTCCCCGCTTCCACAGCTTCGGGTCTCTCAGTGGTGCTTCTCATCACCAGTACAGGTTTGCCTAATGTGGGCGCTTCTTCCTGTATTCCGCCTGAATCAGTGATAACCAGATAACTCTTATCCATTAACCAAATAAATGATTCATAGGCAAGAGGTTCCACCAAGTGTATGTTTTTGGCGTTGCTCAAGAGTTCATATACTGGTTTTTGGACTTGTGGATTCAAATGCACGGGATAGACCACTTCAACGTCTGGATATTTAGACAAAAACTGAAGTGCTTTGCAGATTTCCAAAAAACCTTGCCCAAAATTTTCTCGGCGGTGGCCGGTAACCAATATTACTTTCTTCGAAAAATCAATTTTAGCTTTGAGGTTGGCTATTTCTGCGTTTTGTTCTTGTTTTCGAACTTTTTCAACAGAATACAGCAAGGCATCAATCACCGTATTTCCAGTTACCAGAATGTTTTCAGCCGAAATATTTTCTTTCAATAGGTTTTGTTTGGCGCCTTCTGTTGGGGCAAAGTGCCAATCGGCCAATCGACCAGTTATGGCTCTGTTCATCTCTTCCGGAAATGGGGATTTTTTGTCGTAAGTTCTAAGTCCAGCTTCTACATGACAGACTTGAGCCCCAGCATAAAACGAGGCTAATGCCGCTGCTGTTGAGGTTGTTGTGTCGCCGTGAACAAAGACAAAATCAGGTTTAAAATCATCTAGAACCTGTTTCATGGCCACCAAAATATTGGCCGTCAGTTCGTAGAGATTTTGATTTGGTTTCATCAGGTTTAGGTCATAATCTGCCTTTAGTTCGAAAAAATCTATCACCTGATCCAGCATTTCTCTGTGTTGTGCTGTGAGGCAAACCTTGCAGTCGAACAGTTCGGGAACTTCGAGAAAAGCTTTCACCACCGGAGCCATTTTTATCGCTTCTGGGCGAGTGCCAAATACAAACAAAATTTTTAATCGCATAGGTCTGTTAATCGTTCAACCTCTCCTTCCATTTAGTCAGCCACGACATTTTTTCATTCTCCACATAGTCGTTTCGATAGCTGTATCCGTAGCCATAACCGTAACCATAGCCATAGCCATAACCGTAACCGGCCTGAATTTCTGTAATATCGTTCATCACAATCATGATATTGCTGAAATGTTTCTCGTCGTAGAGTTCGTTGATTTTGGTGAGGAAGACTTTTCGGGTGTAGTTGTGCCTCACAATATAAAGTGTGGCATCGCAATATTTCATCAGCAACATGGCATCGGAAACCAGCCCTACAGGAGGTGTATCGATGATTACAAAATCGAATTTTTCCTTTAAGTTGTTGATCAGCCTTTCCACTTTTTCGCTTCCTAGCAATTCTGCAGGATTGGGTGGAATACTCCCTGATGTAATGGCATAAAAATTATCGATGGCTGTTTTCTGAATTACTTCATCTACACTCAATTTGCCAATTAAGAGGTTGCTGAGCCCAAAATCCGAACTTATTTGAAGATCTTTTTCGTTGCGGGGTTTGCGCATATCGGCAAAAACCACGCATACTTTTTTGCCCGACATGGCTATTACGCTAGCCAGGTTAATAGAGCAAAACGTTTTGCCTTCGCCACTCACCGAAGATGTGACACAAATGATGCGGCACTCTTTTTCAATGTTAAAATATTGCAGGTTGATTTTCGTAGATCTGAAATCTTCTGTAATAGATGCTTTGGGGTTGTTATGGATAGCAAGTCCTTTGCGCTTGTAGCTCCTGCCCACCATGGACAAGATGGGAATATTACTCACACCAACCAGATCGTCTTTTGAAGTTATTTTGTCGTTGAGCACAAACCGGAAACCAAAATACAACGTGGGCAAAAGCAGCGAAAAGAAAAATGCCATGCCATACACCACCGGTCTTTTAGGGTAAATTACATAAGTGGTTCGCAACGAAGCTTCTTCAATCACTTTGCAATCCGATGAATTGGCCGCCCGTGAGATTCCGGCTTCTGCTTTTTTCTGCAATAAATAGGTATAAATATTGTCGTTAAGGTTAAACCTTCGCTGAATATTTACGAGTTTTCGCTCATTTTCTGGAAGTTGATTTACGCTGTTTTCAAGTGCACTGATCCGTTGACTCACTTCTCTGATACTGATGTCAGATGAAGCAATAATCCCTTTCACGTTTTCAATCAAGTCCTTTTTTACAGAGTTAATTTTGTCCTCTAATATAAACCAGGAAGGATTTTTCTCTTTTGCAGAAATGGACAAAACTGCTTTTTCACTTGTGAGCCTCGAAAGTTGGGCAATCAGATTGTTGAGCAGAGGGTCGTCTATACCAATGGCTGATGGCGCCATTACGTCTTTTACAACATCATTTTGCTTGACGTAGTTCTGCAGGTAATCGTAGTATTTTCTTTTGATAACTAACTGAGCCTTATCGCTTTCAAGGGCATCGAGTTTGTTAAATGCATTTGAAGCTGCAAAGCTCAAATCCATGATTTTATTGTTCTTTCTGAAATATTTCAGCTCTTCCTCTGCATCCTGAAGCGAAATGTTGATAGAGGTGAGTTGATCGTCTATAAAGGCAATAGTGTTTGAAGCGGTTTGGTTCTTTTCGTCGAGCAGTTTTTTAGTGTAAACTTGAATGATCGAATTAATAAAATCTACCTCTTTTTCGGCTACTTTCCCAGAAGCGCTAATTTCCAGGATTGTCGACATTTTTGAAGCCTGCTTTACCTTCAGCGAATTTACATATTGCTGGGCTGTAGATTCAAGGTTTTCGAGCCTGAAGAAAAACAGCGTATTGGCATGAAACTTACTCAACGCAGCGTTGTTTAGCCGAATGGTAAAAAGCGAAGTGTCAACTGCATAGCTAATCCCAAACCTAAGATTTACCCTTTCTGGATTGTTTTTTTTAGAATCAACAAAGGCTTTTTTACCGGGATCAAATACCTTTTTGTTCATTTCTGTTTCAAGTCGGTAGGTGCTGTCATTCACTATTACCACATAGAGCGGCAAATTTTCCCACTGTGTTACAGGTGAAGTGAACGAAACGGAAATTGGCGTGTCTTTATATACTTCAGCTACTCTGATATTTCCCTCAGCGAAATAAGAAATGCCGAGCTGCAATTCCTTAATTGCCTGATAAACAATGTCATAAGAATGAATGACCGCAATTTCGTTGTCTAAATTCTTTCTGCCGGAAGCAATACCTAGGTCGTCCGAAATTTTGTCTAAACCAATGGTGGAAGATGTGTTGTTGTCTTTAAGGAGAATTTGTGCCTGCGACAAATAAATGAGCTCTGCATACCTGACAAAAACAAAGGCAGTACTGATGAGCGCAAATAGACAAACCACATAAAAAACCCATTTGCTTACAAGGAGGCTGAAGAGGTGAGATATTTGAAAGCCAGTAGGTTGCGGCTTTTTATCGTGCATGCTTTGCGATTTTTGCAGGGGCAAATGTATGGTTTTATCCGCTAAAATCTACATCCATCTCCAAATCATTGGCTTAAACCAGTTGATGTTGAAACATTGTATCCTTAATAAGAAAAAACTTCAAAGGTGTTTTTCTGCTGATTCAAAGCATGCCGAAGTAGGCTGACCTGGGTATGCTTTTGTATTGTAGATCCATGCTCAAGCATGTATATGAGCATGTTTGCATGCACAAGTTCGCCCCCATGAAAACCGTCTATCATATCTAAATCACTTGTGCCAGGCAGGTCTAGGTGCTGAAAATTCCAAAACTCTAATCCATGGTTGTTTAAAATTGGCTTCACTGCATTTTCAATGTTTGAAATATATCCGTGCTTCCCGGAAGTTTGAAGTGCTTTGTCTACAGGTTCAGCAAATGGAGGCAAGAATGCTATCACTTCAATGTTGTTTTTTACACAAAAAGTGAGAAACTCATCCAGAAGAACCAATGATTTTGTGTTCAAAGTATCTCCGGTTTCAAATCGACTTGTTCCCAGTTCAATCCTATTTAGCGTATTGCGAAAACCATAATCTTCCAGCGATGGATCGTTTTTCAACAGTTTTTGAATGTCGTTTCCTTCAGTCATACTTCCGTCATTTCTAAATCCTCGGTCGTTGACTCTGGCTTGAAGGCCTATTTTGATAGATTCATGGTGTTGAAATACAGCAGAAATAGAATATTTTCTTTTAAAAATGTCTTTTAAAGTCATTTTTAAAATGCCCATCGTTGGCAGAAAATCAAAGGAATTTTTCCAGAATTCTTTGCTTTTTTGGGGTTTTTCCAAAGCATCCCAATTTGCATTAAACATCCATTGATCCAATGAAATGATAATCGTTTTCGGGTATTTTGAAGAATTAATTCCCTCTAAAAACGGTTTGAAATCGCCAATGCTTTCAATGGTGAATCCAGCATTGTAAAAACTGGAACTGAACATCCCCTCCCGAAATTGCAAAACCCTGGACGACCCAAGAGCCCAAATATCTTTTCTTGGCTTGCTTTCCAAACCTTTCCATTTCAAATATTTGTAGTTCGACTCCTGATAGGCATAGCCAATCAGGTATTTATTGTTTGCTGCAATTTGATCATCAATTTTGGTAAGGCATTCTCCAGAAAAATAGAGCGCAGCCAGTGGTACGCTCATCAATAAAGCCGGCAATAGCAGAAACACCACCAATCTAACTATAAATTTCTTCATGCATCAAAACTGAAAATAGATGAATTCCTGTTCTTTTCCCCCAAACCAAAAAATGGTGAACAGCAACAGGTAGTAAAATCCATACCTAAGAACTTTTGGCCACCTAAATCCAAAATGGGACAACGCATATTGCCTTTCTCTCCCAAGCCATTCCAGCAACATGAAAAAGGCAATTAAACCTAAAGTGAGTATGCCATGAGACAACCCTTCAAACCTGGGCAGCGAAAACATGCTCATTGAAAATATTTTCTTCACGCATTGCAAAGCATGATCTAGACTCGAGGCTCTAAAAAATATCCAGGCAAACACCACCATTCCAAATGTTGAAAGCATCTGAAAAAGTTCTTTTATGGAAGGAAAAACTCTTCCCTCGGCTACAGGATGCAGATTTGTCCTGTTTCGATTCGCCAGCAGAAGTGGTAGAAAATAGATGGCGTTGAGCAAGCCCCAAAATAGAAAAGTCCAGTTTGCACCATGCCAAAATCCACTCACCAAAAAAATGATGAAGGTATTTCTGATTTTAGACACCATATTACCTTGGCTCCCTCCTAAAGGAATGTACAGGTAGTCACGAAACCATGTAGACAGCGAAATGTGCCATCTACGCCAAAATTCTGCTATGTCTCTTGAAAAATAGGGAAATGCAAAATTACGCATCAGGCTAAACCCAAAGAGTCTGGAAGTACCCAGGGCTATGTCTGAATAGCCTGAAAAGTCGCCATAAATTTGAAACGTGAAAAACAATGCACCAAGCAATATGGTACTGCCTCCATATTGGTCAGAATGGTTGAAAATTTGATTTGCCACTTCAGAGCAATTATCTGCTATTACAATTTTTTTAAAAAGTCCCCAAAGCACTTGTCTTAAACCACCAACAGCGTGCGAATAGTCAAATTGTCGCTTTTTATAAAATTGTGGTAAAAGATTGCTTGCCCTTTCAATGGGCCCGGCCACCAACTGCGGAAAAAAGCTTACAAAGGCAGAAAATGCTATAAAATCGTGTGTAGGAGCTAGTTTTCGTCTATACACATCGATGGTGTAGCTCAGGGTTTGAAATGAATAGAAACTGATTCCAACAGGCAAAACAATCTCAAGTCCCCCAAAATCAAGCTGCGATCCAAAAAAAGAAAACGCCGATTTGAAATTCGTGATGAAGAAATTGAAATATTTGAAAAAGCCCAGGAAACCCAGGTTAATTGTAATGCTAATCCATAAAATTAAGCGTCTTCTTGCTTGGTTTTCTTCTTTGTCCAACAGCGAAGCAATGATGAAATCGACAAGTGTACTGAAAAGAATGAGAGACAAAAATCGATAATCCTACCAGCCATAAAACACATAACTAACGACCAGAATTCATAAATTTCGAAGCTTTAGTTGTTTGGCCAACAACCAATAAACCAAGAAAACCAACGGGAGAAAAACAGCGAAGTCTATGGAGTTGAAAAGCATAGATAAAGATTTCCGGCTTTTAGATTTTCGAAAAGCAGGGTGGAAATACTTTTCGGTTTGCTAATCAACAATGAAGCCCTGCGAATACCAAATCAGATTAATTGGCCTTTTTTTGGAAATTGCTATGATCGCTTATTTCTGCATTATTTTGCGCTTGCTTTAATTTTTTTGGCGTAGCTTTCATCATGAAAATAACATTCTTTAGTTCAAAGCAGTATGACCATGAGTTCTTTGAAAAGCAAAATCAAAATCGGTTTTCACTTCAATTTTTGGAAGTGCCTTTGCAAGCTTCAACCGCTGTGCTGGCCAAAGGGGCCGATGCTGTTTGCATATTTGTAAACGACAATGCGAATGCCGAATTACTCGAAATGCTAAAAGGCGTTGGTATGAAAATATTGGCTCTGCGCTGTTCTGGCTTTAATCAGGTTGATGTAAATGCAGCAAAAAAGCTAAGTATTCCTGTTGTTCGTGTTCCCGCATATTCGCCTTATGCAGTGGCAGAGCACACGGTTTCGCTCATGATGACCTTAAACCGAAAAACGCATAAAGCCTATAATAGGGTAAGGGAAGGCAATTTTAGCATTGCAGGACTAACCGGGTTCGATATGTATGGCAAAACGGTTGGGTTGATTGGACTTGGAAAAATTGGGCTTTGCACGGCTAAAATTTTGGCAGGTTTTGGTTGTAAATTGCTTGGCTACGACTTGTTTCCGAGCGAAGAAGCCAAGCATGCCGGAGTCAATTTTGTAGATTTAGATCATTTGATTGCCCATGCTGACATCATTTCCATGCATTGCCCCTTAACGCCGGAAAATTATCATTTTATCAACGAGGCGAGCATTGCCAATATGAAAACAGGAGTAATGATTATCAACACCAGCCGTGGTAAATTGGTAGATACAAATGCACTCACTGAAGGCCTCAAGTCCAGAAAAATTGGCTTTGTAGGGCTTGATGTGTATGAAGAAGAAGCCGACTTATTTTTCGAAGATTTATCTAATGAAATTATTGATGATGAAGTGTTTATGAGACTCATAACTTTCCCCAATGTGCTCATCACTTCGCATCAGGCATTTCTTACCGTCGAAGCTTTGACCAACATTGCAGACACCACGCTCAACAATGTGGAAGCCTATTTGCAAAGGGGTGAAATTCTGAATGGCGTGTAAAACCAGTTTAGTTCAATACAAGTATATGCTCACTTTAACTATTGTTTATTGTTTGACAAGCTTAACAAGTTGAAAGTCTTTTATTAACCAAATTTCATCAAATCAGCTGAGTATTGAAATTTAGATTTTTATACGATTTGCGACATAGTTTTGTAGAAATTTCAAGTTCATTTTGCCAAAAATAGAGGAACCTGTACCTTCACCCCATGGAAGAAGTATTGATCAAATGCCCCAATTGTGGTCATGAATTTAATGCCCAGGAGGCACTTGCAAGCGATGTAGAAAAGCGACTGCAAGAGCAATTTCAACAAAAGCTAAAAGAAGAAACGGAGAAAATTAAGTCAAAGGAATCCGATTTGCTTGCCCGGGAAAAGGAGTTTGAAGAGAAACGGCGCAATGAAAATGAGTTATTTCAACAAAAAGTTCAGAAAGAAATGTTGGTTCGTCAGGAGCAACTGCGGACACAAATTCAGCAAGAAACCGAAGAGAAATACAGCAGCATGTTGACTGAAAAGGCTGCTTCTGACAAACGGCTGAAAGAACTGGAAAGCAAGGCTTTGGATGTTGAAAAGCAAAAGCAGGACATGGCCAATTTGAAAGAACAGCTGGAGCTGGATATGCGCAAAGTCTTGCTGGCCAAAGAGTCAGAAATTAGAGAGCAAGCCAAAAAACTTGCCGAAGATCGTGCTCAGGTCATGATGGAAGACGAAATTAGAAAACAGAAATTTGCCCAGGAGCAACGGGATATTGAACTGGAAAGCAAGCTGAAGCGCATGTTTGCCGCCGATAAAGAAGAGGCATTGCGCATGGCCGAAAAGCAAAGACAAATGGACATGGCAGACCTGAACAGAAAGTTGGAAGAACAAAAGAGACTTGCAGACGAAATGCAACGAAAGGCCAACCAAGGTTCCATGCAAACCCAAGGAGAAATAGGCGAATTGGATGTTGAAGTGCAGCTGAGAAACCTTTTTCCAGACGATGTTTTACATGAAGTTCCAAAGGGAATAACGGGAGCTGATTGTATTTTGGAAGTGCGAAATAATCTGAGGTTGCCTTGTGGAAAAATTGTTTTTGAAAGCAAACGTACCAAGGCTTTTTCCGATGCATGGGTTCATAAATTGAAGGAAGATACCTTGCGGGTCCAGGGAGATATTGCTGTGTTGGTTACAGAAACATTGCCTTTGACCATGGTTCAAATGGGTCTCCATGATGGAATTTGGATTTGCAGGTTTACGGAAGTCGCTCCACTGGTTACGGCCCTTCGGCACGGTTTGCTTGAATTACAGCTGGTGAAAGCCAATCAGGAAAATAAGGGGGACAAAATGAATTTGTTGTACGACTACCTCACCGGTAGCGAATTCAGACAAACAGTGGAAGCAATTGTGGAATCCTTTTCGAATATGAAAACCCAATTGGAGAAAGAAAAACGGCAGTTTACCAAAATTTGGGCCGAGCGGGATAAGCAAATAGAACGCATGATGAACAACACCCTGCGCATGCATGGTTCCATCAGAGGAATTGCTGGCAACAGCATTCAGGATATCAATTTATTAGAAGAAGGAACTGAAATCGACGAAGAATGAAAAACAAAGCAGAACTCGTAGCGGCCTTGCAAAATCACCAACCTTTTGATGCGCATGAGGCAGACATGTTGGGTAAAATGATGCAGTTTTTGGTAGAAAATCCATTGGCATATCATCGGGAAAACATGGCTGGGCATATCACGGCAAGCGCCTGGATAGCAGACAATTCATTTGACAAAATTTTGATGCTTCACCATGCCAAACTCAACAAATGGTTGCAACCCGGTGGACATGCAGATGGAAAGGAAAACCTGATAGATGTAGTGAAATCGGAAGTGTTGGAAGAAACCGGTTTAACCTTGCAGCACGAACCCACGCTCTTCGATATAGATATCCACATCATTCCAGAGAGAGGTCAGGTGCCCGAACACTTGCATTACGATGTTCGCTTTTTGGTACTGGTACCCAAAGATTCAGCCATTTTGAGAAATGAAGAATCGAATGCTTTGGCTTGGTTTCCGGTAGCTGAAGTTTCTGGTCTCAATGCTGAATCTTCCATCGTGCGTATGGTAGATAGAACCCTGCTTCTTCACTCAGATTTGCAGAAAACTGAAAAATAACATCGCTTTTTCAATGGTAATTTGGGTGTTGCTAAAAATCCTGCTTTTTTAAAGTCTGGATAAAAATGCTACTTATTGTATAAAATCCTGATTATTTTCTGACACAATGGCAGTTTTCTGGCTTAATCCCTACCTTTGCTTTTCATTTTCAAAAGAATGAACCAACTGATAGAAGACCTTCAAATATTGGGTGATGAGCCTCAAAATCTGGCCTCAGAACCAAGTCCAAGAATTTCGGCAAATACCCAAACCGGGAAAAGCCGAAAGCTATATATGGAGAGCTACGGTTGCCAAATGAATTTTGCAGATAGCGAAATTGTTACGGCTATTCTTGCAGAAAATGGCTTTGATACCACCAACGATGCAGAACTTGCGGATGTAGTTTTGTTGAACACTTGCGCCATTCGTGAAAATGCGGAACAGAAAATCAGAAATCGCCTCAACCATCTGAATGGTTTGAAAAGGAGAAAACCTGGTCTGATGGTAGGTATTTTGGGTTGCATGGCCGAGCGCTTAAAAGCCAAATTGTTGGAAGAAGAAAAAATGGTGGACATGGTGGTTGGTCCTGATGCTTACCGTGATTTACCAAACTTGGTGAAACAAGTAGACGATGGGCGCAAAGCAATAAATGTGTTTCTCTCAAGAGACGAAACCTATGCCGACATCACTCCGGTGAGGTTAAATTCAAACGGAGTTTCTGCCTTAGTTTCCATCATGCGGGGTTGCGACAATATGTGCAGCTTTTGTGTGGTGCCATATACCAGAGGCAGGGAGCGAAGCCGTGATCCTGAATCTATAGTGAACGAGTGCAAAGATCTTCTCGCTAAAGGTTACAAAGAAGTGGCCTTGCTAGGTCAAAATGTAGATAGCTTCAAGTTTGAAAAGGAGGGAGCATCAGTGGTAAATTTCGCCCATTTGCTAGAAATGGTGGCACTTATCAGCCCTGATTTGCGCATTCGGTTTTCTACCTCGCATCCTAAAGACATCACCGATGAAGTGTTGTACACTATAAAGAAGTACGACAACATCTGCAATTACATTCACCTGCCTGCGCAAAGTGGCAACAGCCGAATTCTGAAGCTGATGAACCGTACCTACGACCGGGAATGGTACCTTGATAGGATAGCATCTATTCATCGCATATTGGGTAACGACAGTGGTATTTCTTCTGATATGATTTCGGGTTTCTGCTCAGAGACTAATGAAGAACATCAGGACACGCTTAGTTTAATGGAGTTGATACAATTCGATTTTAGCTACATGTTCTACTACTCAGAACGACCAAATACGCCGGCCGCCAAGAAATTGGTCGACGATATTCCAGAACCTGAAAAAAAACGTAGGCTACAAGAAATCATTGACCTACAAAAAAAACATTCGCTTATCCGCAACAAAATGCGGATTGGAAAAGTCCACAAAGTGCTTGTGGAAGGGTTTTCCAAGCGCTCCGACGATTTTCTGAGCGGGCGAATTGATGAAAATACTGTTATGGTTTTTCCTCGAAAAAACCACAAAAAAGGCGATTATGTGAAAGTAATTGCCGTCGATTGCACTTCCGGCACATTGATTGGGGAATCTGTTGAATAACTTGAAATAATATGAAAATTACTCGCTTAACCTTTTTGCTTTTCACTCTCTACTTCCCGCTTGTATATGGCCAATACAAAGGCCCTTGCCCAAACATTTCGGGCAAAACCCTGAATGGAACGGAAGTTAAAATCCCCATCTCGAACGAGAAATTTACCGTTTTCGGGATTGCCAGTTCTCAAAAAGCAGAAGCAGCTTTGAAAACATGGTACCAGCCCGCTTATTCGTCTTTCATTGAAAAAACGAAAGGGCCCATTCCTGCCGATGAGTATGATGTGAACTTATACTTTATTCC
Organism: Cytophagales bacterium; assembly: GCA_038205175.1. Classification (GTDB taxonomy): domain Bacteria; phylum Bacteroidota; class Bacteroidia; order Cytophagales; family Flexibacteraceae; genus JBBRCC01. The sequence goes on from JBBRCC010000073.1 coordinate 22,366, forward strand.
GGTTTTTACTGGCGTAGCGCAAATGGCCGCTGGAAAAATTGAGGCGAAAATGAAAGAAGGCATGGAAAAAGAATTTCATCCCAATGTGGTGCTGTTCAAAGGCAACTTCGATGAACTTAAGTCTACTTTGAAACTTGAAGATAAAGACCAGCCTTATTTCTTTTTGGTGAACCCAAAAGGTCAGATTGTTCATAGCATGAAAGGCGCATACACAGACGAAAAAATGGAAGAAATCACAAATATTCTTGATCAATGATTTCTCCTTCAGATATTCAATCCGTTAAGCAGCGTTTCGAGATTATTGGCAACACGCCTCAGCTCAATCATGCCATTCAAGTAGCCATGCAAGTGGCTTCCACCGATATGACCGTGCTTATAACCGGTGAAAGTGGAAGTGGTAAGGAGTCGTTTTCAAAAATTATCCATAGTCTTTCTGCTCGAAAACATGGGCAGTTTATTGCTATCAACTGCGGTGCTATACCTGAAGGCAC
>JBBRCC010000074.1:0-22730 GCA_038205175.1 Cytophagales bacterium
TATAGGAAACTCTGAATGAGGAGGCCATGTCAGTCTATAGTCATGGTCAAATAAACTTTTTTGTACTTGGAGATCTATCTTCTTCTTAGGCATACTTAGAAATCATAAATTATATATTGCATTCCAATGCCATTCCAAAAACTCCCGTCTAGGCCAATATTTTTGAGCGCCAACCAAAGCTTTTCCTTTCCAAGGCGCAAACCATTGCGAGTAAAACGGTTCTTTACTTCTATCTTCCAATCGCTTGGAAATTTGCATTTCGTAGCGGTCGTTAAATCCAATCAGTCCTTTATCAAATGCCTTGTCATACAATGGTGAAAGACAAATTCCATTTTCTGGATTAAGTCTTTCCTTTTCGTGAGTTGACCAAGGCAAGATGTGACTGGCTACCAAAAGTTCAGGAAGGTTAATCCCGGTTACTGCACATCGGTTTTGATAATTTGCTAATACCATCTGACGAAAAACGTTCTGGTTTACACGAGTCTTTACTTCTCGCATTTTTGTTTCACCAATCCAGTTTTTCAGTTCGTTGAGTTCGGGAAATTTTACTTCCAAAGGTTTGAGTTCTAGTTGCGCTAAGATTTTTTCACTTTCAAAAAGTAAATCCTCTTTGTGGTCAATAAACTCATTCCAAATGGGTTCCACTTGCTTGCGGCCTCCGGGCAAACCACCAATTCCACGATTTTGGTGGAATGGATCTACACTTGCAAAGTTATTTAAGCGCATGGCTACAGAGTTTGCCGTTCGATTAATTAAAACGGCCAAATGAATTATGTCTAGATTTCTGGAATGAAGTTTCCCAAATGGCAACTTCAAATACAAATTGAGTGCAAGAATAAGTTGTTCTCGAGACCAGAGATTTACTGCCATAAATTTCTATTAGGTAATGTCATTGAGGACTTTCGTTAACTGTTAGTAAATCTATTACCGCTTCTATTTCATTTAATTTAGCTCGATACCATTCCCTCCAAGTAAAAACTTTTGGAGCGACTTCTTTCCCATTTCCATCCTTGAATTTCATTTCAAGAATTTCATTTACAGCCTTTTGAGTATATTGAGTTGGGTATAGAACATTCTCCATTATCGTGTGGTTTGCGGAATCCAATCCAACCGTCAAGGCACCAACTTCAACTATAAAATTGGCTTTCTCCAGAACAGAAATTTCTAGATGATTTTGGTAAGCCAATCGTCTGATTTCAAGTTCTGCTATGCTCTTTTGCATTGGATCCAACGTACTCAATTATTTTAAAACGGAAAGCTAACAAAGTTACTTTTTATCTCAAAATATTTGCATCCTTCATGTCCATGCCAGAAACAACCGTGTACAAAAATCACAGTTTTATATTTGGGTAAAACGATATCGGGTTTTCCAGGTAATTTTTTGTCGTGCAGCCGATAGCGGAAACCTTTGGCGAATAGAAATTTCCGCACCAGCATTTCTGGTTTGGTATTCTTTCCCTTTATCTGAGACATATTGAAGCTCCGTGTTTCCGGGCTGTGCACGTCGGCCATGATGGAAAGTTAAAAGTTAAAAATCAAAAGTAAACCAGTTTCCAGAGCCAGACCACGTCGAAGATCCCGTAAAGCGGGAGTTTGAATTTGAAAATAAGAAAAAACAAAGCAGGAAACCACCGAAGAGATTGGCCTTGCAGAATTTCCGGGCAAGGTGAAGGCGAATCCTTTGTGGGATTTTTAACCAAGAACAAAACTTTCCTTCAATCACCAACCAGCACAAAAGCACCCCAATGAAATGGATTTGGATATTTAGGTTTTAAGGCTTTTTGGGCTTCGAGGAATGCGGAGCGTTTGGTGTTCCGGTAGGATGTACCCGTCTGGCGTGCCGCACCGACGGGTTCAGGGATTTTCAATTTTATGCAAATATCAGGTCTCCTGAATACAAAAGTAGGATGTACCCGTCTGGCGTGCCGCACCGATGGGTTCAGGGATTTTCAATTTTATGCAAATATCAGGTCTCCTGAATGCAAAAGTATGATGTACCTGTCTGGCGTGCCGCACCGACGGGTTCCCATCTGGAAACGGGAAGAATTGAATGCAGTTAATCTACAGTTACTGCGAAAAATAGAATTGTTTACAGGTTTGGTTTCCCGGGTAGAAGAGGTGAAGCAGGCTGGAGCCAATAGAATTCCACGGCAATCGCTATCTGATTTTCTGAATGAATTTAGCATTCGGGTCGCCGAAAATTTTAAGAAAGGGGCGAAACCTCTTCTTAAGAAGTTCCATTCCTTAAGGAATCCTGTTTTTGATCAAATTTGTTAGAAAGACAGAAAAATTGTAGTGTTGAACTTTTTCTGACATCACTATTGACGGTTTTAGAATAGACCATCTTTAGGAAAGCTACTCATTCATATCCAATTACCCACTTCTATGCACAAATTATTGATTCTCTTCCTTTTTTTAATCGCTTTTTCTTTTGGCAATTGTTTGGCTCAAGGCCTTTACACGGCAAAAGGCTACTTTGAAGAGTCAAACAAAACAGCTTACCAATCAATAAAACAAAAACAGATAAAAGGCGACTCCCTCACCGAGGAGGAAATGACCTACCTCAGCGATTTCGAATTATATTTGGCCAACTACTTTCAGCGTTTGCCCGAAGAGGAGAAGCAAAAATATGAGGCCACAAAAGATCAATTGAGTAGGGAGCAAGCAGATAAGAATTCACAGACGATGGCAGATATCAGACAGAATACTTACCAATGGAGGAATAGAGATCGTTTCAACAGCGCTTTTTATGGAATTTATTATGGGGTCGCCTTTGGAAGTATTATTGGTCTGGATGGCACAGCCACTTCTGGTCTGGCCCTTGTTTCTGGTGGCTTAATGCTCTTAGGCCCGGCCATAAATCCGAAACGATATATTGGAATAAGCCGGACAACCATGGAAGCACAATCTAAAGGTCGCTTTCTTGGCTTATGTTATGGAGCAGGGCTAGGTCTGGCTTTGGCTGGGACTGGGTCTGAGACAGCAACTCTTAATACCATTCTTGGGCTTTCATCAGTAGGCAGCATTATACTGGGTGAGGTTGGCTTTCAGTATCAAAAGAGAAAGAAAATAGGGGCAGGAGAAATTGCATTAATGGGACACTATGGAACTTTAATTCCGGTGGCAGGTATTTCATTGCTTGCTGCAGGTCAGTCTACCAACTCCAGCAGTTATGGACTTACCATATTTGGAGCAGGCATTGGAGGAGTTCTGATTGGCAGGAAGGTTTCGAAGTCATATTCTTTTACTGGTGGCGACGTAGATGCGATCAGGTCCCTGGCCTGGATTTCGGGCGCTGTGGGCATTACTACTATCGCTTCCACACTTGAAAACAGTAACGATGTTTCAACCGGATTGATCCTGATTCCGGCAGCAGCAGCCATTGCAGGTACTATTTTTGGCCAGCAACAAGTGAAGCATGCACGTTTAACCGATCAGCAAGGAAGCACCTTGATTTTGGCCTCTTCGGGCGCTGCTTTGGTTGGCCTGGGTGTGGCAGTGTTAAGTGGTTTCGAATCGTCCACCGTTATTATTGGACTACCAACCGCCATGGCTTTGCTTACCCACCAGCTTTTGCTTTCCAAATTTAAAATGAAGAATCTCAAGATTATGTCAAGTCTGAACAAAAAGGATAACTTCAAATTTTCCGTCAACATCAATCCTGAAAACTATTTGATTGCGAAAAAAATGGGGTCGGCAGGTAACTTGAATCTCCTGGCACCACAAGTACAAAATCCTGTTTTCAACCTCAGACTCACATTTTAATAGCGAGGGGTCAGAAAATCGGAAATGGATCAGAATCGACTGATCATTGCCAACTTAGGTTCTTGAGAAAATCTTATCTCTATAAAAGTACCCGTAGTTATTCCCCCGCTGTCTCAGGCAATTCCGGCATCCTGAGTTTAACAGGTATTGGTGCTTTTTTGCGCATCCGTATGTTGAGCAATTCTACCGAAAACGAAAATGCCATACTGAAATAGATATAGTTTTTCAGGTGCATTTCGTGGGCTTTGACGCTGTCCCAGCCTTCCATAAGCAACACCACGCCAATCATGACCAAAAAGCTAAGGGCCAACATTTTAATGGTAGGGTGCTTGTGTATATAGCTGGCAATGCTTCCACTAAAAACAAACATCACCACCATGGCTATAACCACGGCAGCAATCATAATTTCAATGTGTTTGGCTGTGCCGCCAGCCGTAATGATGCTGTCGAAACTAAAAACGGCATCAACCAGCATGATCTGAAAAAAAGCAGTTGTGATATTCAAAGACTTCTTTTTCACAGAGAGTTCTTCTTCATCGCCTTCCAACTTTTGATGAATTTCTTTCACCGATTTATACAAAAGAAACAGACCACCCAATAGCATCACGATACTTGCCAGATCCAATGGGTTGCCAAATGGGCTTATAACTGCAATTCCTTTTTGCATGAGCAGCCAACTCAGGCTAAACAAGAGACCGATACGCACCAGCATGCCGCTTACCATCCAAAATAGGCGGGCTTGTTTGTGTTGCTGAATGGGCAACCTGTCGATAATGATGCTAACAAAAATTACGTTATCGATGCCCAGAATAATTTCAAGGGCCAGTAAAATGACGAAACTTATAAGGCTTTCGCTGGTGAACAGATATTCCAAAGGATTTGCAGAAAAAGATTTAAATTATTGATTTGTAGGATCTTCGGGTTTTTCCCAAACTACTTTCACGCCGTGATAATAGTTTTGTTGCTGGTAGTCTTTTCGCATCGGATGACCTTCCCAATCTGCAGGAAGCAATATTCTTCTCAGGTCAGGATGTCCCGAAAATTGAATGCCAAACAGATCGAAAGCTTCACGTTCGTGCCAATCTGCCGTTTTCCAAATGTGCGACAAAGTGGGCGCTGTGGGTGTTTCCCGGTTCAGCACCACTTGCACCATGAGGCTATTGTTGAAAGGGTAGGAGTAGAGGTTGTAAAATAAATCTATCGTATTGGCTTCCAGGCCATTGTCTACTGCTGAAATTGCAGACAGGTGGTCGAAATAGCAACTTTCATCACTGGCCAAAAACTGCATCACTTCCCCTAGTTTAGCGGCATTAAGACTCAGGTATGGAATGGGGTTTGTCGGTTTCGGCTGAGAAAAATGCATTGCACCAAATTTGGTGTGCAGCAATTCAACCATTTCTTGAAATGATTTCATGGTTTAATTCAGGAAGAGAGCATTTGACTGGCAATCAATTTTTCGATCAATAGCGGCTTCAATTGGTTTTGCTGTTTGCCTTGAATTTTTTCCTGAAGTTTTAAAATTCCGCCAATTAAAGATTCAGGTCTAGGTGGACAACCTGGCACATACACATCTACAGGAATAATTTTGTCTACACCTTTTACCACATGGTAGCCATGTTGCCAATATGGACCTCCGCAATTGGAGCAACTTCCCATCGAAATGACATATTTAGGATCTGGCATTTGCTCGTACAACCTGTGTACCCTGTCCGCCATTTTGAAAGTAACTGTACCTGCCACAATCATAACATCGCTCACCCGGGGCGACGGCCGGGGCAGCACACCAAGCCTATCCAGGTCGTAGGCAGAGGCATAAGTGCTCATCATTTCAATGGCGCAACACGCTAAGCCAAAACCCATGGGCCACAGGGAAGACAACCGGGCCCAATTGAGCAGGTCTTCCATATTGGTCATCACTAAACCCCCTATTCCTGATTTTTCAGCCTGAAATTGCATGCCCAAAGGTACGGCTTTAATCAAATGCGACAGCAGTTTGTTTGCTTGAACCCAAGAAGTCAATGCCGAGTTCAACCACATCGCCAGCTTTTAGGTATTGAGGTGGATTGAAACCCAGGCCAACACCGGCAGGCGTGCCAGTAGAAATGATATCTCCAGGCAAAAGTGTCATAAACTGAGAAACATAACTGATCAGAAAAGGGATGTTGAAAATGAGGTTTTTGGTGTTTCCATCTTGCTTGGTTTCCCCATTCACCTTGAGCCAAAGCCGCAGGTTGTTCAGATCTGGAACTTCGTCTTTTGTGGCAAAGAACGGACCAATGGGAGCAAAGGAGTCGCAGCTTTTACCCTTTACCCATTGACCACCACGTTCCAATTGAAATGCTCGCTCGGAGTAGTCGTTGTGCAACATATATCCTGCCACATGATCCAGGGCCAATTCCTGAGATACATAAGTAGTTTTTTTGCCAATCACCACAGCCAATTCTACTTCCCAGTCAGTTTTTTGGCTGTTTTTGGGAATTATCAAATTGTCGTTCGGGCCAACAATGGCAGAAGTACTTTTGAAAAATAAAATGGGTTCAGCGGGCACTTGCATGTTGCTTTCTTTGGCGTGGTCGCTGTAGTTGAGACCAATGCAAATGATTTTGCTGGGTCGGGCAATGGGCGGCCCAAATCGTTCAGATTCATTTACAGTATGAAAGGCGGAAGATCCCATTTCCAATTGTCGTTCAAGCTGCTCCAGCCCACCTTTTGCAAAAAACTGTTCGTCGTATTCGTGAATCAGGTTGCTCACGTCCAATCTTGTGTTGTCTTCGAGCAGCAGCCCTGGTTTCTCGTGTCCAGGCTGCCCAAATCGTATTAGTTTCATAAGTTGTTGTTACATTTTCAAGTTCAAAAATCCACCGTCGATGGCATAGTCAACGCCAGTTATAAAAGAGGCTTCGTCGCACATCAGGTACACCACCAGCGCACCAATTTCGTCTGGTGTGGCCATCCGGCCAATGGGTTGGGTTTGGGCTAGTTTTTCGAACATTTCCTGTTCTTTTCCTGGGTAATTCTTTGCAAGAAAGTTGTCGACAAATGGCGTATGCACCCTGCCTGGCGACAAACAATTGCACCGGACATTGTGCGCTACCAAATCCCGGGCCACAGATAAAGTCATTCCCAACACCGCAGATTTGGTCATGCTGTAAGCAAAACGGTCAGGTATGCCCATGGTTGCAGCCACAGAGGCCATGTTTACAATGCAACCACCTGATTTTTTCAACAAAGGAATGGCGGCCTGCATACAAAAAAATGTACCGGCCACATTTACTTGAAACAACTTGTGAAAATCGGAAGCGGTTGTGGTTTCAATTGTGCCTATGTGCGAAATTCCAGCACAATTAAACAAGCCATCGAGGCTAGAGATACCCTGAAAAGCAGCCTGCACAGCCGATTCCTGGCTCACATCGATTTGAATGGCTTCTGCCAGCCCACCTTTTGTAGTTATTTCATTGGCGGTTGCCTGAGCTGCTTCTTTGTCCAAATCCAATACATAGATTTTTGCGCCCTGCCCAGCCAGCAGCTCAGCACTTGATTTTCCTATACCGGAACCGGCACCGGTAACGGCAATTTGTTTTCCTTGAAGAGAGAACATGCTTAAAAGTTTAGTGTCTTTAAATAATTAAAGCTCTTTGCAATACTATCCAGTGGGTTGCCTGGCGTTTTGTCTTGCTCCACAAAGTAATGCTGTAAACCGGCAATCTTTGCTTCTTTTAAAAAACTTTGATAATCTATACTGCCGCTGCCAACTTCTGTAAATCCTTTTTCAGGCGATTTATCCATGTCTTTGATATGTGCCATTTTATACCTGCCAGGATTATTTTTTATCCATGAAATGGGGTTTTGCCCTGCTTTCACAACCCAAAAAACATCCATTTCAAATTTGACAAGTTCCGGGTCGGTATTGTTCAGAAGCACTTGCATAGGAAGTTGTCCTTCGATAGGCAAAAACTCAAAATCATGGTTGTGGTAGGCAAAGCCCAAGCCTTCTTTTTTGCACGCAGCTGCGGCAGTATTGAGATGCACTGCCAATTTTTTATATTGATCTAAGGTTTCTCTGTCTTCTTTAGCAAGATAGGGGCAAACCAGGTATTTGATGCCAAGGTTTGCTGCGGTAGCAGCCAGTAAATCAATATTTTGCGTAACAGATGCGTAGTTGAGCGCATTCTCATTTATTTTATCCCATTTCAATGGAATATGCATACTCACCCACCTCAGGTCATTGTCTACCAATAGGTTTTTTAATTCTCCCGGCGAATATCCCCAGAAATGCCCTTTACTTCCGGCAAAAGTTTCCAGACTTCGAAAACCCAATTCACTTATAGCTTTAATTGTGCTTTCAAATTCTTTGTCCAATAGATTTCTGACTGTGTAGAGTTGTAGACCAATGTCTTTTAGTGAATCTGCAAAAGAGAAATGAGGAAATACGAATGATCCTGCTGCAGAAATTCCTAAAGTTTTGAGTGCTTCACGACGTTTCATCTTATTTTAATGCGTTTAATTTTTCTTTTTGAAGTACAATTTTGATTCATTTTTACCAACTGAGCAAAATGAAAATCCCCAATTTTGTTAAGCTGCTTTGTTTTTTTTGATTCGAATAATTGAGTTGAAGATTTAAGAGATAAATGCAGAAATCTTTAATCATTTTTATTCTGGAAACATTTTCGTTTCTTTGTATCGACAATTCCGTCGATAACTTACCAACTTTTTAAAGCACAATGATTTCAATAAACATCCAAAGGGTGATGAATGCCCGAGGCATTACAACCTATTACAAATTTCTGGTTAAGAATGGTTTTACACCTTCTACTGCCACTAAACTGGTGAACAACACCATCGAATATTTCAAGTTTGATCATATCGAAAAACTTTGCACCTTGTTGAATTGCACACCAAATGACCTGATAGAGTGGACTCCTGCCGATAAATCGGAAGATAAGTCAAATCACCCACTTCAAGCTATCCGAAAAAGAGGAGGTAATGTAAATCTTACTGAGATTTTAAAAACCTTGCCTATGGATAAGCTAAAAGAAGTTGAAAAACTTATTCAGGACAGCCTGTAGTCTGCCTTTCCAATCAAAATCTAGTCCCGCAGCAATGTGGGACTTTTTTTTTATTCAGCATGTAAATTTTCAATCGCCCAGGTCAATTCACGCACAATTGAATCTGCCATGTCTTGTTTTAAAACTGCCGGAAGTATGCTCCATGTATAGGTTTCCACCTCAATATGACGTCCTTTTGTTTCAGTTGCCAATGCCTTCAACGTTTCTGAGGCCTGCAGTTGTGTAGAAGTAAAATGCTCGAATTTCGAAGTGAAAAGAGGCACATGAAAATGGGTGCGAAGTTCAACTATGTTGTGAAATCCTGCATGTTCAAAAAATGCTGGAATATCTGAAAAGAGCCTTCTACTGCCATCTTGCATCATGGCGCAAACCTGATGCAGATATACAGGTTCGTTCAATTGTTGTAGCTTTTCGAACTGAATATCAATAGTTTGGGCATCTATGATAAAACCCAGCGCAGCGCTGATTTGAAACTTCAAAACCCGAATGTCTGCTTGCTCAAAAACCTGCAAAGCTTCGACAGGATTTTCAAACATCACTGCAAAATGGCAAGTATCGAGACAAACTCCAATATATCGTTGAAGCATGTTTTTACCTTTTTGCTCATCCATGTCAAGCATTTTTAGCAGACCTGGAGCCCATAAATGATTTTCAAAAAAATCGAGTGTCGACCGGGTATCTTCAAGTAGACCGTCGGGTTCAGGCTCGAGAGCTACATGAATGAATTTGCCAGTTTCGGCTTCTAAGTTGTCTAAGAAAATGGCCATTTCGGCCAATTGCTGAGCTCCTACTTCAAGCACAGCTATTTGCGCAAGTGCACTATGTCTGAACCAGCCTTTGTATGAAATGGGAGATGTAGAAATGGTGCCATCTACGCCTTCCGGCAACAGCTGAGCAAGAATAAGAGCTAGATTTTGGGTATATGTTAACCGTTCAATGCTTGTCCAATCAGGTTCATGAACCTGATCTTTTACAACAGCATGGTGAAACTGACCATAAGGAAATCCATTCATGGTAAACACATAACAATTGTGCAACCCAAGCCAAGCCTTAAATTCTTGAATAGTAGCCGGTTGAAGTAAAGTTGAGGCCGCTTCTGCAGACAATCGCAAACCAATTCCAAATGGTTTATCTGTTGCTATTTGTTTACCGATGCCGGGTACGTGTTGTTGTAACTCGCTGAAATGCTCTTCCCAGCTTTCGCCTGGATGTATGTTGCTGCAATAGCTGAGGTGATGTGCTACAACTTGCATATAATCAATTTGTTAGTGAAGGAGGAAATGTATTTTTTCCAAAAGTGGAGGGTTTATTGCCCATCGCTAGTTTCAACGTTCCGCCTTTGCTCATTTCTGAATGCGATATCCAGCTTTTCGAATAAGCTTGTCCGTTCCAGGTGGCCGATTGAATATAAATATTTTCTGCTGATGGGTTTGTGGCTTGAACGGTGAGAGACTTCCCATTTTCCAAGAATAGACTTACTTCATCGAACGAGGGACTACAAATAAGGTAAAAATCCTGGCCTGCAACTGGATATAAACCCAACATTCCCCAAACATACCAACTCGACAAGGCACCGGAATCGTCTTGACCCGGCAGTCCTTTTCTGCCGGGTTTGAAGTCTTTTTTTAACAAACCTCTTACGGCTACAGCACTTTTGTCTGGTCTGCCAAGCCAATGGTAAGCATACGGCGTTAAAAAAGATGGTTCATTGCCCACATCTACTTTTTCGTATTGAAAAATGGAATCCAGCAAGATTTCAAATCGCTTTGCACCATACAAGTTTACAAGTCCACGCATATCATGAGGCGCATAGGCTGCATAATGGTAAGCGTTTCCTTCGTAGAAATGTGGCCCGTTCCAGTGGTCTTGCCTGGTATAATTGGGCGTAAAATTCTCTTTCCATGTTCCCAATGAGTCTTTGCTCCAGAAAAATCCTACTTCAGGATAGAATAGCTTTCTGTAGTTCAGCGATTTGTCCTGGAAATTTTTGGCAATATCGGTTTTGCCTAAAACTTTGGCAGCCTGAGCAATGCAAAAGTCATTGTAGCTGTATTCCAGGGTCATACTGCTTCCACAGACCACGTTTTCGGGGCAGAAACCGAGTTTTTGGTAATAAGAATTTCTTCCCACCAGTTTGTAGTTCCATGATTTGGCTTGTGCATTTTTTAGCATGGCCTCAAAGGCCAAATTTTTATCGAAACCCGCAAGATTTTTTACCAGAGCATCCGCCAAAACTACGTCTGCGTTGGTGCCTCCTTGTATGTCTGCGTACTGGCCAGCTACCCAGGCATCGGGCAACCAACCTTTGTTTTTGTACGTGTCGAGCAAGCTACGGATGATGCGCCGTTGCTGTTCAGGATAAATAAGGGTATGCAGGGGCATCAAACATCGAAAAACATCCCAAATACAATAGTGCTCCCAAAAGTGGGGTTCTTTACTTTCCCACTTCGGATTTTCGCCGGTTACATCTGTCGGCATAATCATGGTGTGGTAGAGCGCCGAATAGAGCATGGTTTGTTGCTCAGGGCTTCCACCTTTTACCTGAATTTTGCCTAAACGCTCTTCCCAAATTGCGGCAGCTTTTTTCCTGAGCTTTTCAAAATCCCAGTCTTTTATTTCCTGGCTAAGATTGGCTTTAGCTTGCCCGGTGCTCAAAAAGCTGATAGCTACTTTTACTTTCACATGCTCTTTTTGTGACAGCTTGAATCTGAAAAATCCACCCACACCTTTGCCTGAAACCGAAGAGGAAGTGCTGTCTATGGCTGCTCCAAAATTTGTCCATGTACCAGAAGAAAAGGAAGGTTTATCGACCGAAAGACTAAAAAAAACCTGGTAGGGCAATTCTCCACCCCAACCTCCTTTGAATTTGCCCCAGCCTTCTGCTTCAGTTGGCGACAAAATTGTGATTGAACCGTCTACAACATTGTCTTTGGGATTTCGGCTAATCATGTGGGCTACATCAATCAACACATTGGCTATCAGGCTATCCTGATCTTTTTTCCAGGTGTAAAATTGATAATTGTGCAAGGCGGTTTTGTGGGCGCTGCTCAACTCTGTATGCACATCCCCATCTTTTCGTTGTAAAGTGATGCTATAGTAGCCAGGTCGGGCATATTCATTGGTTCTGGCTAAACTTGGACGATTCTCTACCAGAAGAGGTCCGACGGTTGGCGTTAGCAAAATATTGCCATATCTACCTCCTCCTCCCGTTCCGCTTAGGTGGGTGTGGCTGAAACCTACAATGGGTTTGGTGGATGAATAACCGGAAGTTGGCGTTGGAAATTCGGCATCAGGACCAACTCTAACCATGCTAAAAGGTAAACAAGCTCCCGGAAAAACATTGCCTCCTTCAACGCCCCAGAAAGGATCAACAAGGTTTACATGTTGCCAGGACTGGCTCTGAACTGGCTGGGAAAACAACAGTAGGCCAGATAAAGCACACGAAAGCAAAGGAAGAATTTTCATCATTTTAGTTTTATTATTCATATTAAAGAGAACTTCGACATGAAAGGTAAATCATGCCAAAAGAGAAACTGCAAGTTAAAACCGCCATGATGAATGGCTTACATTTAACCCAAACCCAATCTTTTGGCTTCATCAAGCAGTTTTAGCCTGTCAATGGGAACCACACCAGGGTATTCGCAAACGAGTCCACCTCCTAAATTTGCCAATTGAAGCAGGATTAGTGGAGTGGTTTTCGCTGCCAGGCAAAGGGCTGCAATGCTCACTACTGTGTCGCCGGCACCGCTCACATCTGCTATATTTCTATGCCAGGCTTGTGCCAGGTGCTGTTCGTTTTCATGATCGACAAACATGCCATGTTCCGACAAGGTAAGCAGACTTCCAGCTACTTTCATTTTGTCTCTCAGTGTATTTGCCGTCTCAGCGAGATTTTCAAAAGTTGGTTTTCCAATATCGATTTTCAAGCCTTCACGAAGTTCCTTCAAATTGGGTTTAAAAAGTGTTACTCCAGAATAATAGAGAAAATTGCGCTTTTTAGGATCTACAATAGTGGGAATATTGTGCTGCCTGGCCAAACTGATGGTATATGCAATCAAGTCTTCAGACAACATACCTTTATCGTAGTCCTCAAATACAATGACGTGACAATCGGGGAGTAGTTTGGCAATGGCTGCTTTGATGGCTGTATTTTCTTCTTGATTTAGCAGTTCATCGGTTTCATCATCTACCCTAATCAGGTGATGTGAGCCCGACATTACCCGGTGTTTAATGGTGGTTGGTCTGTGGCTTGATTTTACGATTCCACTTGTCGCAATTCCCTCTTTTTCAAGTAATTGACACAATGAATTACCAGCTGAGTCTTGCCCGCAAACAGCAACCAAAACTGGAGTGGCGCCCAATGATTTGATATTTAGGGCAACATTGGCTGCCCCGCCAAGTCGATGCTCTTTTTTCTGAACATGCAAAACCGGTACAGGCGCTTCGGGCGAGATCCGTTCAACTTTGCCCCAGGCATACGAATCAACCATCACATCGCCAATAATGAGGGCTTTGATCTGTTTAAATGTATCGAAAATGGCATTCAGTTTTTCTGACATAAACTATTGTAGTTTGGCCAAGGCTTCCTTAAACCGATCGGCTGCTTTTCGAAGGTTCTCATCGGAAGTTGCAAAAGATAAGCGAATGCAGGAATCTTCGCCGAAAGCTACTCCCGGCACAACAGACACATGGCCATGATCGAGCAAGTATTCACTCAAATCGGTGCTGTTGCTGATTATTTTATCACCAAATCGTTTGCCAAAATAGTAACTCACATCAGGAAAAAGGTAGAAAGCTCCTTCTGGAACATTCATTTTTAAATGAGGTATTTCCCGCATGTAGCTGAGCATTAAGTCTCTCCTACGCAAAAAGACTTTGGCCATTTCGAAGGTGGGTGTCATATCTTCCTTCAAAGCGGCAACTGCTGCTTTTTGTGCAATGGAGCAGGTTCCTGAAGTGAATTGACCCTGAATTTTGTCCGTTGCATCGGCTATCCATTTTGCCGCAGCTATGTAACCAACCCGCCAGCCAGTCATGGCAAATCCTTTTGAAAAGCCGTTAACAGTGATAACCCTGTCGGCTATTTCCGGAAATGCACCAATGCTTTCGTGTTTGCCCGAAAAGTTGATGTATTCGTAAATTTCATCAGCAATCACGAACACGCCTGGATGCCTGGCTACCACTTTTGCAATTCCCTCTAGTTCGGATTTTGAAAAAACAGAACCTGTAGGATTGCTAGGAGAGGAGTAAATAATAGCCTTTGTTTTGGGAGTAATGGCTGCTTCAATTTCAGCAGCTGTGGGTTTAAAATCGTTTTCCAATTTACCGGAAACGATAACAGGAACACCTTCTGCCAGTTTCACGATTTCAAGATAGCTTACCCAAAACGGCCCAATTACCAACACTTCTTCGCCTGGATTTACCATGCACAAAACGACGTTGGCAATCGATTGCTTGGCACCCGTGCTCACCACAATGTTTTCGGCTTTCCAGTGCAAGCCATTGTCACGCTGAAGTTTTTCAGCAATGGCCTGGCGCAAATCTAAATAACCTGGAACAGGTGTGTAAAAAGTAAAACCATCGTCCAACGCACGTTTAGCGGCGTCTTTTATGTATTGAGGCGTTTGAAAATCAGGCTCGCCTAAAGTAAGGTTTACCACATCTACGCCTTTGGATGCCAGTTCCCGGGCTTTTTTTGCCATACCAATGGTTTGCGATTCTTCCATTTGGTTGATGCGGTCGGCAAGAAAATGCTGCATGAAATTTTAGCGGTTATATGTCTTTGAATCTATTTTGGTTGCAAAGAAACCAAACCGACTTGCCATGTACAATCAGAATTTTAATTTGTGCAAGCCAGCCTACGTATCTCTTTGATAATCAGTATGAATAAAATCCTTTACCGGATTTTCTTCCCAGTGCACCGGTTTCAACTTTTTCTTGTTGAATAAGGCTTGGTTTGAATCGATCTGGCTTGTTCATGCCTTCGTATACCGAAGTGGTTACAGCAAAATTTACATCGTTTCCTATCAGGTCCATCAGTGTATAAGGTCCCATTTTGAAGCCTGCTTGTACGGCCATTGCGTCAATGGTTGCTATATCAGCTTGCTCATTTTCAAGCATATACAATGCTTCTGTATAAAAAGGTCTGGCTACCCGGTTCACAATAAATCCGGGCGAATCTTTACAAACCACAGGCTTTTTCTGGCATTGAAGACAAAAATCAACAAGGGTTTTAACGGTATGGTCGCTTGTAGATGAACCTTGAACTACTTCTACCAGTTGCATTAAATTGGCTGGATTGAAGAAATGAAGCCCGGCAAATCGACTTTTAAAATTAAAATTGGCTGCCAAAGCGTCAATAGACAAAGAGGAAGTATTCGAAACTATCAAACAGGTTTCTGAAACAACGGATTCTACCTGTGCAAAATAAGCCTGTTTAACTACCAGTTTTTCAACAATTACTTCTATCACCAAATCAGTTTCAGGTTCTGGCAGTGCTTTTCCCGTCCGAATGTTTTGAAGTGCCGTTTTCTTTTGTTCTGCTGAAATTTTGCCTTTCTCTACTGCTTTATTCAGGTTTTCGCCAATGGAAAGAAGGCCGGCTTCCAATGTTTTCCTGCTCAGGTCTGCCAACGAAACTTTAAAGCCCGCCAAAGCAGCCACCAATGCTATGCCAGAACCCATGGTACCTGCACCTGCCACATATATATGTTCAATTGCCACAAATTGCTTGTTTGTTTCGGCTCGAAATATGAATGATTTTACCTCAACTGCTGTATATTTTGGATAATTTGACCCCGAAATCCAGATTACACCATGGTTTACCAAAACACTTATGATTTTGCGAAAGCTGCCGATGCTGACGATCCTTTAGCCAAATTCAGGCAAGAGTTTACTTTTCCAGATGCACCTCCAGGTAAAGAGACGCTTTACTTTTGCGGCAATTCGCTTGGCATTCAACCCAAACGTTCGGTGAAATATGTGCAGCAAACATTGCAGGATTGGGCCAAATTTGGTGTTAACGGCCATTTTGAAGGCGAGGGTCGATTTGCCGATTACTATAAAAAACTTCAGCCAACCTTAGCCATGCTTGTAGGAGCGAAGGTGCATGAAGTTACAGCCATGAGTTCACTTTCTGTGAACCTTCATTTGATGATGGCGACTTTTTACCAACCCAAGGGTAAGCGATTCAAGATTTTGATGGAGGCTGGTGCTTTTCCCTCTGACCAATATGCGGTTGAAAGTCAGGTGAAATGGCATGGATTCAATCCTGAAGAAGCTATTGTTGAAGTTAGCCCTGAACAAGGCAAATTTTATCTTGAAACGGAGGCCATTATTGAGGCCATAGCAAAAGCAGGCGATGAGTTAGCGTTGGTCATGTTTTCAGGCGTAAACTACTACTCTGGCCAGGTTTTCGACATGCAAGCCCTGGTGAAGGCAGCGAGAAAAGCGGGTGCTTATGTAGGTTTTGACCTGGCACATGCCATGGGTAATGTGCCTATGGAACTGCATGATTGGGATGCCGATTTTGCTGTTTGGTGTACCTACAAATATTTGAATAGTGGCCCTGGTTCTGTTGCGGGCATATTTGTGCATGAAAAACATGCCCAAGCTGTTGATTTGCCCAGATTGGCTGGGTGGTGGGGCTACGATGAAAAAACCAGGTTTAAAATGGAAAAAGGCTTTAAACCCATGTTTGGGGCAGAAGGCTGGCAGTTGAGCAATGAGAATATTTTATCGTTGGCGAGCATGCGTGGAGCCTTGGAACTTTTTGCAGAAGTTGGTATAGAGGCAGTGAGGCAAAAATCAGAACTACTCACCGGGTATTTGGAATTTATTTTGAACGAAATCGACTTTTTGAGCATCGTAACACCCAAACATGCCCGTGGTGCTCAGCTTTCGGTAAAAGCCAGAGAAGATATAGGCCGACATTTCTTTGAATATCTGATTGCAGAAGGCGTTTTTTGCGATTGGCGGGAGCCGGGCATCACCAGATTAGCGCCTGCCCCACTGTATAATTCATTCGCCGATGTGTGGAAACTGGGTCTTTTGTTGGAGACCTACAATCTTAGATTTGTGAAAAAATAAATGGCTTGATAGTTTTTAAGCAACATTTGCCTGACAAAACTGAATCAAACAATTGAATTTGATGGAGTCGTAGCTTTAGTCAGTTTACACCTTGCTTAGACAAAGCAAAAAATTCGTTTTTGATTCTTGTTTAAACTGGTTCCCAGCCAACTCATGTTAAACCAGTTTGTTTTTCAAAGCAACTGAAACGGCTTCTGTTACAGAATGCACCTGCAATTTCTCATAAATTTTCTTCACATGGCTGTTGACGGTAAAGTAGCTGACGCTTAATTTATCAGCCGCCATCTTGTAGCTATTTCCTTCTGTTAACAAAACAAGCACTTCTTGTTCCCGGGCAGAAAGGTTAAATGCTGCTTTTGCTGGAACTTTTTGCTCAAAGTGCTTCATCACCCGCAAGGCAACCGAAGGAGTGAGGTAGGCGCCTCCTTTTGAAACATCGTCTATACTTTGAAGAAGCTTTTCTGGACTTGAGTTCTTGAGAATGTACCCATCTGCTCCTGCTTGCAAGGCGGCAAATATCTTTTCTTCGTTTTCAAACACAGTTTGCATGATGACTTTTATGTTCGGAAACCGGCCTTTTATAAGACCAACCCCTTCGATGCCGTTTACATGAGGCATTCCAATGTCCATCAGCACAAGGTCTGGATGTAGAGATTCCATTTCGGCCAGCACATCGCTGCAATCTGGAAAACTGCCAACCCATTCGATTTCGGGATTAAGCGTGAGCAAAGTTTCCAGACTTTCTCTCCTTTGCTGGTTATCATCGTAAATGGCGAGCCGGATCATACTTAGCGAGCAAAAAGGTAAAGGGGCAAAGCAGGTGTTTTCATTCTATATTCCCTATCCCTAAATCTAGTTATTTTTAATGATCAGGGAAACTTTGGTCCCTTTTCCCTCAACTGATTCCAGGAGAAGTTTTCCACCTACATTTTCGGCCCGGGTTTCCATGGTGATTAATCCATTTCCTTTGCGAATTTTTAACGGATCAAATCCTTTTCCATCGTCCTTTAGAAGTAATTCAAAACCGCCTTCTACCTTCATAAAAGAGATTTCGACATGTTTGGCTCCGCTGTATTTGGTAATATTATTCAGGGCTTCTTTCACGAGTAAAAGCACATTTTTTCTATGTTCTGCATCATGGAAAAAGGTAGCCAAAGGCACTTCCATCTTAAAACTCACCTCAATTTCTTTGGGCTCCAGCAGGTCAACACAATAGTTTTTTATGCGGCTTTCCATCGAATATCCGTCCTCTTCTGCTTTCATAGCCCATACAATGTCGCTCAGGTTGTTAATCGTGATATTGCTGTTTTCGTTTATTTGCCGGAGCAGCTTTTTTGCCTTTTCAGGATCATCGGTCATCAACTTTTCGGCCACCCTGCTATAAATTTGAATGCTGGAAAGCGAAGAACCAACATCGTCGTGCAAATCGGCCATAATCCTTTCTCTTTCTTTTAAAACAGCTGTTTGCTTTTCCAGAATCAGCTTTTCCTTTTCCACTTGGTTTCGAATAATTTGACGCAGGATCAGCCAAACCATACTGACAATAAAAATAGAAAAGATGACTTTGAAAGTGATTGTTTTATACCAAAATTCTTCCACCTCCAGCGCAACCTTTTTGGCCTCTTTTGCCCAAATTCCATCGGAGTTTGCAGCCTGTATTTCCAATACATAGTTTCCGGCAGGGAGGTTGGAGTATCGGGCATACCCTGGGTTTTCGGTTTTGATCCAGTCTTTGTCGTAGCCTTTTATTCTATACCGGAGTGTACAATTTTTAGGGTCACTGTATTCAATGGCCGTAAACCAGAATTCCAGAATGTTGCTACCAGGGTTTATCACGAGTGGATTTTTCTCATCAAAGGAAGTTGGATTGCGGAGGGAGTCGGTTTTGATCTTCGTGATTTGAATTTTCGGTTCGATGAAGTTGGGTTGAAATTGTTCCGGATAGATGATATTGAGCCCATTCACGCCCCCAAAAATGATGCGCCCATCCCTTGTTTTGAGCACCACATGGGTATTGAATTCGCTTTCTTGAATGCCATCTACTTTGGTAAAATGTTTCCAGCGACCGGTTGATTCATCCAACACACTGATGCCTTGGCCTGTTCCCATCCAAAGCCGGCCAAAATTGTCGGAGCAAAGGCTGTAAATCATTTTAGACGGAAGTCCGTCCCGAATGCCGTAAGACCGGGTAATTTTAAGAATTCGGCAGTTAAATTTATAGAGCCCCACATTGGTGCCGATCCACACGGTAGAGTCATCGGATTGGTGAAAATGCTTCACATCAGATAAGCCGGCAAAGGACTTCGTTAATTCATATTTTGATCCCCGTTTTTGAAAGATTTCAAAGCCTTTGCCCTCCGGACATTGATACAGATTTCCATCCCGATCTTTAAATGTGCTGATGATAAATCCTTTCGGTACAATTCCTTCAATTGTGTCCATCCATTGTTGTGATGTATTGATTTGAAACAAACCTGCAAACCCTCCACCCAAAACATGGCCATCGGAACCATGGAAGAATTGGTAAAAGCCAAGACTAAAATCACGAATCCCATGTCGGAAATTTATCTTCTTATTCGTACAGCTTTTTGGATCAAAATGGGTCAAACCGTCATTGCCATCATAATAAATACTTCCGTTGGCATCTATAAAAAAATCAGATCGTTGTTGACTTTTTTCTAATGCATAAACTTTTGGAGTTTTCAGGTTTGGATCGAACCGGATAAGCTTTGAATCATCATTTAAAACCCAGATATTGCCCTTGTTGTCTTCTCTGATTCCTCTGAAAAAATTGCTAAATCCAGCTTTTTGGGCTTCTGATCTTGGCCAAACATGATCCAATTGGAATTTTTTTAAATTGAAGTAAACAAGCCCATCTCCCAATTTCCCAAAGAACAGATTTCGGTTTTTGTCAACAACAATACTCATTATCGGTATTTGAGACTTTTCCAGTGTGGGTTCAGCTATTCTGATTTCTCGAATAATCTTTAAGTTTTCGGCATCTACTTCATAAACAGCTTCATCACTGAAGGCTAATATTCGATTTCCATCAGCAATGGCACGAAAGATGCCTGACGGAAGATGATTGTTTCTTTTAATTTTCCCTGAGTCCAAATTCAGTAATTCCCCAGATTTCAACAACCAAAATACCGATTCATTCACTTGAAATATCCGCTGGTTTTGCAACTCGAAAGGCAAGGTGTCAACTTTCCATTGAGCCTTAAAGTTGACTATTCCAAGCAACCTATGCAAGACTGTTTTATGTTCTTTAGCAATAAAAAAGATTAAAGGAATTGCCGTTGTGAGGCTAGCAAAGTTTTCGAGAACTTCTGCAATCGGAATTAACAAATTAAAACTTTCAATAGGCCGTGTGCGGAAGGTTTTAGTATTAAAGCTATACCACCCTAAAGGATCAAAACCGACCAACAACTCTTCATCCGAAAGAGTTCCCAAAGGCATCAATCTCTTGAAGAAAAGATTTTTTACCCCCGATTTATCTTGCAATCTAACAGCGAACTTCTCAAAAACATTTTTAGTATAGGAAAAACGAATCATAGCCGAATCGCTTCCAAACCAGATATCACCCCTCGAATCTTCCACAATCATGTAAAATCTGCCAATTTCTTCAACACCAGGAGCGATGTCTTCATTGGCCAGGCATTGAATGCCATCGAAACGATTGATGCCTTCAGGTGTAATCATCCAAACAAAACCCCGGCGATCGATCAAAGTGGCGAAAATGCCGCTTCCCTGAAGGCCTTCCTTAGCTGTGAGGTATTGAAGGTGAGCCGTTTGGGTAAATTGAACTTGCGCAAAAATGGAATTGGAAATAGAAAATATGAGAACCCCAAAAAATAGGGTTCCAATCCTTTGCAAGAGTGGACTAAAACCTTTATTGATCAATATCTTAAACAAAAGGAAAATTGGGTGATTCCTGGATTTTTATCAAAGTAGCAGATTACAAATGAAAAGAATAAGAGAGTTCTTATTGCCATATATAACTATTGATAAATTTTGTGGTAGCCTCTTGTTTTGAAAATCAATTATAGCTTTTCATCAATGGATAGGTGCACCACAACTTTGAGCAGTTCAATACATGTTCATATTATGCAAGACAGCCGGATAATAAAATTGTAGCTGCAGGCCTCTAAGCTACTATATATGCAAATAGCCAACAAAATCATTTATTTTCTGATATCAGTTAAGTGGTACACTTAATGCTATCATTACCAATTTTGCGCATTTGAAAAAAGGGAATATTCCTGCTGAAGGAAGATTTTATAGCGTAATGGCTTTACCTCCTATCAAAGCAAGCTAGCTATCAACCTTCATTCTCCTTTCTTGTTAAAAATGTGGACCCGTTCAGGGTCATTTCGCTTATTGTTTTACCCCCTTTGATGCCGAAATCCAGCGTACGAATTGGGAACGGAATCATGATGTCATTTTCGTCATACGCTTTTTTAATTCTCATAATGGCCTCACTGCCAACCTCTTTATAGATGAGTTGTTCAGGAGAATTTATCCAAATGCGAATGGAAAAATCAATAGAACTGTCTCCAAACCCAGTAAAGAAAAGTGTGGTTTCGTCGGTGGGCGAGATTCCTTTTATATCTTTAACAGCATGAAGGGTGACACGTTTTACCTTTTCCAGGTCTTCGCCATAAGAAACGCCAACCTCAAGGTCGAACCGACGTTTTTTCAGTAGGGAATAATTTTCAATTGGGTTCTGAAAAACATCCTTATTTGGAATGATAACGGTTTGGCCCTGGAATGTCAGCATCATGGTATCTCGAAGATTAATCTCTTCAATCTTGCCCATATAGTCTTTGATTTTCACAATATCACCCACCTTCAATGGCTTCCTGAAAGAAATGAAAATGCCCGAAATAAAGTTGGATGCAATATCCTGAAAGGCAAAAGCGAGGGCTAGTCCAAAAATTCCAGCACCTGCCAGGATTGACGTAACTGCCTTATCCAGATTAAGAATCGACAACACGGTAAAGAATATAATACCTGCGAAACTGAAATATACAACGGAGGCAAAAAGTTGGTTAAGCGTTACACTTATAGCTAGTTTGGCGATGAGCTTAAGAGAAATTTTACGGATAAGTTTCGCCAGAAATAACCCAAGAACAAGCACCAGAGCAGCAAGAATGATATTGGGCAAAAGCTTTACAATATCCTGGATCCAGGAGCTTAGCTTTTGACTGATGAGGCTTGAAAAGGCTGAAATATCGACTTGCATTTCAGCGAAAGTAAGAATTCTATCTGAAAATGTAGTGGTAAACGCCGATGATGGCTTTCCATTTTTGACTTGAAATCTTTAAAACAAAAATAGTTACCTGGGTTTACCAAGCTGTAAATATGCCCATAAAAGGCTAATTCTTGTTTTCCATTCAGGAGTCAAATTATATATATTCAAATGATGTCTGGACTGTTATTTTTTTTGAAAAACTCCAATCAGTACTTTTTTAATGCCGCTTGTATAGCCCTCTTATCACCTTCAACCACTGAGAAATACTACTGATTTTTCTGCAATGCGAGCGGAATTAGCTTTAATGGAGACAGATGATTATGTTCTGTTATGTCAGGTATAACTTTAAGAATTTACTTGAAACCTGGGTCAATGACTGGAGCACTTCAATCTACGCCAATGCAGTAATTGTCTATCGATGAATGATATTTTGCTGACCAATTGTGGTTTAGCGGTTTAATATTTACTTTACAAGAAGCTTAGGAGGCTATTCTGTGTATTTGCTTCGACAGAATAAGTGAGGCATAAAAAAAATACCAGCGTAAAACACTGGTATT
>JBBRCC010000075.1:0-22641 GCA_038205175.1 Cytophagales bacterium
GTTGCCATTGCTGTGCTCATTGTGCCCATTTACGATACAGTAAGGGTTTTCACCATGCGCATTCTATCGGGTAAATCACCATTCTCTCCAGATAAAAATCACATTCACCACGTGCTTATGGAATTAGGTTTGTCTCAGTTAGGAGTGGTATTCTCTTTGGCGGCAGTCAATATTTCAATCATCTTTTTGGTCAGACAGCTCACCTTTTTAGGCAATAATGTTTTGCTGGGGTCTTTAGGTATTTCAATGTTATTGATTTCAATCATACTAGAAATTTTGTTGGTTAGAAAACGCAATCGCAAGCGTACTGCAGCAGCAATAGAATGAGTTACCGCTTAAGATGCTTTTTTCTTAGCCTATTTTTTGCAATTTTCTTGTTAGCGAATGCAAATACTCAGGTTAAAGATCTACAGCCTTTTCTGTATGTAGAAAGTTGGTCTGGCCAATGGGTTGTTCCTGATTCGACTGTAAGTTTCGACGTGGTTAAAATCAAGTTGCCCCCCCAGCCGCTAAATCCTTTTTTTACATTCAGCTCAATGAAACGAGCCGATGTTTTTGTTAACAATAAATCAATATTTAAAAGTAGACACAAGCAAGCTACTTATGTAAATTACAGGCTTTCTTTAACCGATTCTGTAGTTTCTATTTTCTTTTATAGAAACACTTCATTGTCAGAATTCCAGGCAGTGCTTAGTTCATCGCCCATAGAAAAATCTATTTTTAAAGTTACCGATCGGAAGCCATCAATGAGCATGCTCAGTTGGGCTTGCATAGTTGTTTTGGTGTTAAGCTGTCTTGCAAGAATTTATGATCAGAATCTATTTGTAGATATGTTCAACTTTACTAAGCCACTTACAAAAGAATCCGAGGCAGATTTTCTGGATTTATTCACGGGCCGGCTTCCACCCATATTTCTTGGTTTAATTTTCACACAAGCTTTTGCCGGGTTTGCAGCCCTTATGCTCTGTTTTCCAGATTCATGGCTAGTACTTGATAGATATGTGCCCATTGATAATGATACAAGTGAATGGTTAGTAGTGCTGGGGGCTTCTGCCTTAGTCATTTTTGCCATTTACATCTGGATCATGGTAATTTCCTTTCTATTCGGTCAAAAGGAAAAAATAAGGTTTTTGAGCCTAAATCTGGAGATCAAAATATTCTATGTATTTAGTCTCATTATTTCTTTTTTCCTCCTCATAAACGAATTGAATCATCTGTTGACTGCCGAACTATTTTCGAATTACATCCACATTGTATTTTTATGTTTTTTGGTTTTTAAAGGCATATTCATTCTTAAAGCGTTTTCAAAATTAAAACCTGGTATCACAGCTGTAAGAATTTGCTATATTTGTGCCGCCAATTTGGTTCCATTGTTTGTAATTTTTCAATATCTGAAGGCACATTAACCACCGGTAAAAATTTAAATATGAGTGTGAACGTTAGCGAGGAACTTCAATCAAGACTGACAAAAGTTTCAAGATTATTGATTTCACAGCCCTCGCCGGCCGACGAAAATTCTCCTTATCATGTCCTCGCCAAAAAGTATCATCTTAAAATTGATTTCAAACCATTCATTGAAATTGAAGGTACTTCAATAAAGGATTTTAGAAAACAAAAGGTCAATCTCTTAGACCACACGGCCGTTATTTTCACAAGCAGAAACGCTGTCGACAATTTCTTTAGAATTGCTGCTGAGATAAAAATCGAACTGCCTATTGACATGAAATACTTTTGTGTGACTGAGCAAACAGCAAATTATTTGCAGAAGTACATCACAATTCGCAAGCGAAAGGTATTTGTGGGCCAAAAGAAAGCTTCTGACCTGTTTGATATCTTTAAAAAACACAAGGGAGAAAAGTTTCTTTACCCCTGCTCTGATGTGAGGCAAAATGATATTCCTGACTACCTCAAATCAATTAATTCAAATTACACAGAGGCTGTATTTTACAGAACTGTTTCTACCGATATGTCAGCCTTTAAACTTAACCATGACATCATCGCATTCTTTAGCCCTTCAGGTATTGAGTCCTTAAAGGTAAACTTTCCAGATTTTCAGCAAAATGGAACCCGAATTGCAGCTTTTGGTCCAACCACTGCAAAAGCAGTGCGTGAGGCGGGCTTTATTCTAGATATAGAGGCACCTCTTCCAAACGCTCCAAGCATGACCGGAGCACTTGATGATTATATTGCCAAATGCAACAAAACCAAATAAATTTTGGCAAGCGTTTCTTGCATTAAAATAATATTCTTAAACTTGGCGTCCGAATTTACAATTCCTTGCTCAGGAACCATATGAAGCATTTTACCAAACCTTTTCTTCTGTTGTTGATTATCAGCTCGTTACAGAGTTCTTTTGCTCAACAAGATGCCCAATTCACACAATTTAGATTTAACCAACTTTACTTCAATCCCGCATATACCGGCGTAGAAGGCTTAAGTCAGTTCGGTTTAATTTACAGAAATCAATGGACTGGTTGGTCATCAAATATTCCCGGTGCAACGGGTGGAGCTCCACAGTCTACTCTTTTAACTTATCAAAGAGCCTTACCTGAAGCCAAAAGTGGAATTGGTGCTTACCTGGCTTATGATAAACTTGGAGTTAACACCAATATCGATTTTCAATTGTCTTATGCTTATCACCTTGAACTTGGTTCAGGCAAACTAAGCTTTGGAGCCCGGGGAGGAATTATGAATAAAGCATATACTTGGGATAAGTGGGTCGCAAACGATCAGTCTGATGCCATTCTGCTTTCTAAAACTGGAACTTTGAGCCAATTTAAGCCAGATATGTCTTTAGGTGTTTGGTATCAATCTAATGGTTTATTTGGAGGTATTAGTGCAAACCACCTTCTTCAACCTACTTTTGACTTAACTGTCACTGATCTTCAAAATCCACTGGTTCGTCACTATTATTTGAACCTTGGCTACAACTTCGAATTAAACGAAAATTTGGTTTTAACTCCTTCGGCATTTGTTAAAACCACACTCAATGCAACCCAATACGAACTTAATGTGATGAGCAAAATCAACGATCAGTTTTACCTTGGTGTAAACTATCGTGACAACGATGCAGTTTCTGCCATTGTTGGTTTAGGTTTTGGTGCAGATAAGCGCTACAGATTCACGTATTCAATTGATTACACTGTCCCTGGAACAGAAGCCAAAAGACCAACTTCACACGAAGTAATGTTGGCCTACGGTATCCCAGTGTCGGTTCGACCAGCTAAACCGATTATTAGAACACCAAGATTCAGAAAGTAATTTTGGTTCAAATTCCTCAAAACATTACATAAATAATATTGAACCCTATCAATACTATTTGAAGATGAGTCTCGTTCCTACCTTTGCCGTGTATCTAAGATTTGGATAGAAGACTTACAGGTTTTTAACAGGTGATATGAAAAGAATGAAAATTGCTGGAAATTTCAGCGGCATGCTATTTATTGCTTCCGTTGTATTTCAATCATGCGGAGTTGGCAAAAAGGAGATCCAAGGCGAATTAGTCGGGGTTCCTGGCCGTGAAGGATGGGTTCAAACAGTACCTTATGGGATGACCACGGTACCGTCTGGAACGTTTCACATGGGTCAATCCGATGAAGACGTGCCCTCCACGCACATCAACTACAATAAACAGGTAACTATTGGTGGATTCTACATGGATGACACCGAAATTACCAATAATGAGTACCGTCAATTTGTTGTCGCTGTGCAAACAGATGATACTGCCGGTATGGGTAGTCTCAATGATGAATATGTCAGAATTTTAACTGACAAAATGTTCTATCCTGACACTACAGTTTGGATGAGAGATTTCAGCCATCACATGGGCGATCCTATGATGGAGTACTATTACCAACACCCTGCGTTCGACAGTTATCCAGTCGTTGGCATTAGCTGGAAGTCTGCCAAACTTTTCTGCAAATGGAGAAGCGGCTACCTCAATAAAGCCCGATCAGATCAAGGCTTGTTTCCAATGCCAAGTTTCAGACTTCCGTCTGAAGCAGAGTGGGAGTATGCCTCCAGAGGAGGACGAGATCTTGCTCCATTTCCTTGGGGAGGCCCATATATACGAAACATGAAAGGTTGTATGCTTGCCAATTTTAAACCTGGTCGTGGCAACTATTATGACGACGGCTTTTCTTACACTGCTCCAACTGGTTCATATTTCGCCAATGATTATGGCTTGTATGATATGAGTGGAAATGTTTCTGAGTGGTGCGAAGACGCATTCTTCGAAGCATCTGTCCCAGTAGTTTGGGATTTGAATCCTACCTATTTCGATGATTCCGAGCCTAGGAAAGTCATTCGAGGTGGCTCGTGGAAAGACATTGGATATTATTTGCAAAACGGTTCCCGTTCGTTCGAATATCAAGACACTTCAAAATCATTTGTTGGATTCCGATGTGTAGTAACATACCTTGGCCGTTCATCTGGTAGCGAGTTCTAAAAAATCAAAAACTTCATCAAACTTCATTTCACACACTTTTAAATAATTCAAAAAAAATGAGCGCAAAAAAAGGAGGATTCCAAGATAAATTCTATGGGAAAATTGCTCCCATGATCACCGGTGTAGGTGCATCCATCGTAATTCTGGGTGCCTTGTTCAAAATTATGCACTGGAGCGGTGCAGGACCAATGTTGATTATCGGGCTAGGTACTGAAGCCGTATTGTTCTTTATGTTTGCATTCGCACCTCAACCTCACGACCCGTCTTGGGAGCGGGTTTATCCAGAATTGGATGACCAGGTTTGGGCTAAACTACAGAAAGAAGGAAAGCCTGCCGTAGGAGCTGGCGCAGGAACAGCCAAATCATTAGATAGCATGATGAGTACAGCCAACATCGATCAAGGATTGATTGATAGGTTGGGCAAAGGATTCACCAACCTTTCAGACTCTGTTTCTAAAATGTCAGATATTAGCGGGGCTTCTGTAGCTACAAAAGAATATGCTGACAAAGTAAAATCTGCCTCTGCAGCACTCACAGAGATGAATAAGTCTTATTCACAAACCGTGCAGGCTATGTCTGAAATGTCAAGTGCAGCCGGTGATGCGAAACAGTTTCATACACAGGTTCAACTGATCACTAAAAATCTTGGTGCCTTAAATGCAGTTTATGAAATGGAACTTCAGGATGCAAATAATCACCTGAAAGCCATGAATAAGTTCTACAACAACTTGACAACAGCAATGCAAAATATGGCTGATGCAGGAAAAGATACAGAAACTTTGAAAGGTGAGATTGGCAAATTAACTGCCAACCTTGGTAGCCTTAACAAGGTGTATGGTAACATGTTAACAGCTATGAAAAGCTAATTGAAATTTATTTTTAACCTAAGTTTTAGTTAGAAGAATATGGCAGGTGGTAAAGAGACCCCAAGGCAGAAGCTTATCGGATTAATGTATCTGGTACTTCTGGCCCTTCTTGCCCTCCAGGTAAGTTCAGCTATCCTTCAGAAATTCCAATTTTTGAATGCGAGTTTGGAAAATACTTTGGCGGAGACAATAAAGAGCAGCGGCGATAAAGAGAAAATGATTCGCAAAGCAGTTGAGGACAACAGGAATAAAGCTAGCGATCTTGCGCTGTTAAAAACAGCTGAGCTGGTGCGTGCAAAATGCAAAGTACTCATCGATGAGTTAGGTGGTATTAAGAAGGATTTGATCGAAAAAACTGGTGGTAAAGAAGAAAATGGCTCATATAAAGGTGCCAAAGATGAAGACAAGTTGGCACAGATGATGGTAGGAGACGGAGCCACAGTTAAAGGTAAAGCATACGCTTTGAAAGATAAGCTCAATGGTCTTGTTACGGATCTCAATGCAATCGTCGATCAATCTAAACTTGGAAGCGATCTTTCTAAATTTACACCTATAGCTTTGGATGGCAAAGATGATCCAATCTTCCAAAAGGATCCAGATAACAAAAACAAGAACTTTGCCGAATTGAACTTTCAAAGCACTCCTATGATTGCTGGATTAGCTGTTCTCACAGAGAAGCAAAACAAAATTGCTTCTATGGAGTCTGAGATTCTAAATGTAATTAAGGAGAAACTTGGAGGTGATGTGGTATTGAAGGCAGATAAGGTTGTTGGTATGTATAGAGCCAATTCAAGTGTAGTTGCGGCAGGTACAGACTATGAAGCTGAAATGTTTGTTGCTGCATATGCGAGTAATCTCATACCTACTATGACCTTTAGAGGAGCCCAAATAAAAGTTGAAAATGGAGTTGGTAAAATCAAGTTCCGTGCTTCAGCCACTGTCTACGATAAAGAAGGAAACTCCAAGCAAAACTGGGAAGGAAAGATTGCTGTACCAATTCCTGGAAAAGGTGATACTATTATTCCTGTCAAAGGAGAGTACATAGTTGCTAAACCAGTGATTGACGTTAAGTCAGCCTCAGTTTCAGCCCTTTACTTTAATTGTGGAAATGATTTGAACATACAGGTGCCTGCTTTAGGAGCAAGTTATAAACCATCTTTCTCTGCATCTGGCGCAAGTATTGTAAATGGTGCTGATAAGGGGATGATTATTGTTATTCCTTCTACTAAGGATAAGGTTTCAATCAACGTTTCTAGTGAGGGTTCTGCAATCGGTAAAGTTGAATTTCCTGTTCGTGCTGTCCCTAGGCCACAATTGGTAGCTAAGATTAATGGTCAACCAGTTGATCAAAAGCGAGGTGTTCTGCAAGTTCCTCAAACAATTATGGTTGTTGCGGAACCTGATCCTTCATTTGCTACTGCATTACCTAAAGAAGCCCGATATGGAGTCACTGATGGTGAAATTACATTGGCTCGTGGTAAGCGTGAAGTAAAGACTTTGAATTTTAGTAGTGGAAACGTTAACCTATCTGCAATCAGAGGCGAAGCCCAATCAGGCGATAGGATTATTATCCAAGTGAAGAAGGTGTTGAGAAAGAACTTTAGGGATGCAACAGAAGATGTTCCTGTATCTACAAGTTCATCCATCATTACTATTCCAATTCAGTAACAAAACGATAAAGAGGCTCATACTTTCAGGGTTTGAGCCTCTTTTAAAGATTTTTTTAGGTGTATGAAAAGAACAATCATTTTTTTGGGAATCTGCCTCATTTTTTGGGCACCATCTTTTGCTCAGCAAAAGAAAGGGCCAAAGGGCAAGAAAAAGACTAATACCGAGAAGGTAGTAGCAGCTCCTGTAGTCGAAGAGGTACCTCCACCTCCTCCGGTATCTGACATTGTTCCGGCGAATTTCGATTCTGCTGGTTACAATACTTTGTCAGTTAGAATGGTACATAAATCTGATATCATGTACCGAATGTCGTTGTGGCGCAAGCTTGATTTGCGTGAAAAATGTAATCAACCATTCTTTGCGAAAGATAGTTGGATTTCAAAGTTAATTATAGAAGGTGTTGCTTCCGGACAACTTCAGACCTATCGTTCAGACTCACTTACTCGAATCATGACCAAAGATCAGTTCATGGAGAAAATTAAGGAACAATCCGGCGATGATGGTAGTTCAGGTGAGATTGATCCTTTTACAGGTGAAAAAATTGTTTCAGTAGCTACTACTTCTTATTTTCAACCTAAATCTTTGAATTTATTGGTTTTAAAGGAAGATCTGATTTTTGACAAACAACGATCTAGGCATTATTACGACATTCAAACTGTTACTATGGTGTTGCCTTCTGAGCTGAACATCAAAGGTACTGAGTCTGACATTGCTACATTTAAGTACAAAGACTTGATCAGGTATTTTGCTAGCAACCCAAATGCGAAGTGGTACAATGCTCAAAATAGAGCTGAGGATAAAGCACTTTCACATGCTTTCGATCTTCGCCTTTTTTGTTCAAGAATAATTAAGATGTCAAATCCCGGTGATCAGATGTTGCAGGATATTTCAGCCTACAATCAGAATAATAAGTCCTTGCTCATTGCTTCTTTGAAGTTGGAACATGAACTTGTAAATAAGGAAAATGAATTGTGGGATTATTAATTTCTCTATTGCTATATTCATAAAGAACCGCACCTTAAAAGTGCGGTTTTTTATTGACTTTGATTTGCCAATAAATAAAGAATTGACATCCTGGTTGCTACACCGTTTTCTACCTGGTTTAAAATAATATTATTAGAATATTCGTCAATAGTTTGAGAATCCAATTCAATCCCCCTATTTATAGGACCCGGGTGCATGATAATTGGTTTATTGCTTAATTTTGAAATCATGTCGTAAGTAATTCCAAAAAAGTTTTGGTATTCTCTTAAAGTTGGAAAAAACTGGATTTGATGCCTTTCTAGCTGAATTCTCAAAATAATACCAACGTCAGCCCATGCTAAAGCTTTCACAGGATTAGGTTCTATTTCAACACCCATTTTAGACCATTCTAAGGGCACAAGTGTGTTTGGGCCAGATAGTTTGACTTCAAACCCCATTTTCTTGAACAACAAAATGTCAGACAGGGCTACTCTCGAATGCCTAATGTCTCCTAAAAGGGCAACCTTTGGTTTCTTTCGATTTCCAAATTGTTGATTTATGCTAAAAAAATCCAGTAAAGCTTGTGTAGGATGTTCGTGGGTTCCATCTCCTGCATTTACCACACTTGCTCCAATATTTCTGGCCAAGAAATGAGGTGCTCCACAGCTGCTATGGCGCACCACAACCATATCAATTTTCATGGCCAAAATGTTGTTAACGGTGTCCAAAAGAGTTTCACCTTTTTTTGTTGAGCTTCCGGAAGCTGAGAAATTGATTACATCTGCTGAAAGTCTCTTTTCTGCCAATTCGAAAGAAAGTTTTGTGCGAGTGGAATTCTCAAAAAATATATTTGCAATAGTTATATCTCTTAAGGATGGAACTTTCTTGATTGGTCTGTTAATAACTTCTTTAAAAAAACTGGCAGTTTCAATAATAAGCTCTACGTCGCTTATAGTTAGGTTTTTAATTCCAAGAAGATGTTTTGTGGATAGTTGCATATTGTTTAGCTCTCTTTGGTAATCCAAATATTAACATCTTCTTTATCCCAGTCTATTTTAATTCTTTCAGAATGAAGCGTATTTACTTTAATTCCTACATAATCAGCTTTAATGGGAAACTCACGTTGATACAATCGATCAACTAAAACCATTAATTGAACTTTTGAAGGACGGCCAAAACTAATGAGGGCGTCAAATGCAGATCTCACACTTCTTCCTGTAAACAGTACATCGTCAATAAGTATCACTTTCTTCCCTTCCACTAAAAATTCAATATCAGTAGAGCTCGCTTTCCAGGCTAAATCCTTTCTTCTGAAATCATCTCTGTAAAATGTTATGTCCAAAAGACCTGTTTGACCAGAAAGTGCTGTATGGCTCTTTAGATGATGTTGTATTTGTGCAAGTAAAAATCCTCCTTTTGGTTGGAGGCCTATGAGCACTGTATTTTCAAATGAGTGATGATCTTCAACCAATTGTTCAGCCAGCCTCCTAATCAGCAGATCTGTATATTGAGGTGCAGCAACCAGCTTTTTCATTTGTTTGCAAATAAAGGACAAATACCTAAATAAAATTTTAAGAAAGGCTTTTGAATTCGATGTTGCTAAATAAAAAAAAGAAATTACCTTTGCACCCTCAAATTTTGGGGTGATACCAGAGTGGCCAAATGGGGCAGACTGTAAATCTGCTGGTTAATACCTACGGTGGTTCGAATCCATCTCGCCCCACGAATTATATGCGGGAGTAGCTCAGTTGGTAGAGCGACAGCCTTCCAAGCTGTAGGTCGCGGGTTCGAGCCTCGTCTCCCGCTCAATTCAAGCCGTTGTAGCTCAGGGGTAGAGCACTTCCTTGGTAAGGAAGAGGTCGTGAGTTCAAATCTCATCAATGGCTCTGTTTTCAAAAAGAATCCAGTTTAATACAAATTAATTATCATGGCTAAAGAACAGTTTGACCGTTCCAAACCTCACGTAAACATCGGAACCATTGGTCACGTTGACCATGGCAAAACCACTTTAACTGCTGCCATCACAAAAGTTTTGGCAAATAAGGGTCTAGCGGAGATTCGTGACTTCTCGTCTATAGACAACGCACCCGAAGAAAAAGAAAGAGGTATTACTATTAATACCGCTCACGTTGAATACTCAACAATAAACAGGCATTATGCCCACGTTGATTGTCCAGGACACGCTGACTATGTGAAAAACATGGTGACTGGTGCTGCTCAAATGGATGGTGCAATTTTGGTTGTTGCTGCTACAGATGGCCCAATGCCACAAACTCGTGAGCACATTCTTCTTGCTCGTCAGGTGGGTGTTCCTCAGCTTGTTGTGTTCATGAACAAAGTTGACATGGTTGACGATCCCGAGTTACTCGACCTTGTAGAAATGGAAGTTCGTGAGCTTTTGAGCTTTTACGAATTCGATGGTGATAACATTCCTGTTGTTCGTGGTTCAGCCTTGGGCGGACTTAACGATGATGCAAAATGGGTAGCCACCATTGAAGAATTGATGGAACAGGTCGATTCCTTTATTCCTATTCCTCCAAGATTAACAGAACTTCCATTCCTTATGCCTGTAGAAGATGTGTTTTCTATTACAGGTCGTGGAACTGTTGCAACAGGTCGTATCGAGCGAGGAATTATTAACTCTGGTGACCCTGTAGAAATTTTGGGAATGGGTGCTGAAAACCTTAAGTCAGTAGTTACCGGAGTAGAAATGTTTCGTAAAATTCTTGACAGAGGTGAAGCTGGCGATAACGTTGGTTTGTTACTTCGTGGTGTTGAAAAAACAGATATCCGTCGTGGAATGGTTATTTGTAAGCCAGGTAGTGTAAAACCTCACGTAGAATTTAAAGCTGAAGTTTACGTGCTTTCAAAAGAAGAAGGCGGACGTCACACACCATTCTTTAACAAATATCGCCCTCAGTTCTACATGCGTACTACCGACGTTACC
Organism: Cytophagales bacterium; assembly: GCA_038205175.1. GTDB lineage: Bacteria > Bacteroidota > Bacteroidia > Cytophagales > Flexibacteraceae > JBBRCC01. The sequence continues at coordinate 10,892 of JBBRCC010000075.1, forward strand.
GGAGAAATCACCCTTCCAGAAGGCGTGGAGATGGTAATGCCAGGTGATAACATCACCATCAACGTTAAGTTGATCAACTCTGTTGCCATGGAAAAAGGTCTTCGTTTCGCTATTCGTGAAGGAGGTCGTACTGTAGGTGCTGGTCAGGTTACCGAGATTTTAGTTTAAGCTTTTAGACTAACTTTCTAAAATCATTGAAAAGTCCGCAAATTTTTGCGGACTTTTTTGTTTTGTAATTACATAACCTTACCTTTGCATTCCGTTTTTCAAAACCATACACGGGTGTAGCTCAATTGGTAGAGTTGCGGTCTCCAAAACCGAAGGTTGTAGGTTCAAGTCCTGCCATCCGTGCTGTAGAAATTCAAGATGGAAAAGTTTGTAACATTCTTTAAAGAATCAGTAGAAGAGATCAGGTCAAAAGTGACTTGGCCTAAAGGAAGTGAACTTCAAAATCACACAACGCTAGTTCTAGTTGCGTCCCTGATTTTTGCCTTGGTAATAGGTGTTATTGATTTTGTTTTCGAGAACCTGGTGAAGGTGCTATATAATTTATAATAGCTGTGGAGGTAATGAGTGAACTTAAGTGGTATGTATTAAGGGCTGTATCTGGCCAAGAGAAGAAAGTTAAGGCTTACCTTGACAATGAAATCTCTCGCCAAAGCCTGGAGGAACATATTCCCCAAGTTCTAATCCCTACCGAAAGAGTTTATGAATTGAAAAATGGTAAAAAGAAGATTAAAGAGAAAAACTTTTTTCCAGGTTATATATTGATTCAGGCGAATGTTGAGAATGGTGAAACGCTTCACCTTATCAAAAATATTCCTGGTGTGATTGGCTTTTTGGGTACCAACAAAAACAATCCCAATCTCAAGCCAGTGGCTCTCAGGGAATCCGAGATAAATCGAATTCTTGGAAAAGTAGACGAATCATTATCTGGAGAATACACATTTGAAGATCCTTTTATTAAAGGAGAATCAGTGAAGGTGATGGATGGGCCATTTAATGGCTTTACCGGAACAATTGAAGAAATATTTGAGGACCGCAAGAAATTGCAGGTTACAGTAAAAATATTTGGGCGAAACACTCCTTTAGAGTTGAGTTACACCCAGGTTGAAAAAATTCAGAATGCTAAATAAGTTATGGCTAAAGAAATTAGCGGCTACGTAAAACTTCAGGTTAAAGGAGGCTTAGCCAATCCTTCACCGCCAATCGGTCCAGCATTGGGCTCTAAAGGTGTTAATATCATGGAATTCTGCAAACAATTCAATGGCAGAACCCAAGATAAGCAAGGCATGGTTTTGCCGGTTGTAATCACTGTTTACACCGACAAATCGTTTGATTTTGTAATTAAAACTCCACCAGCACCCGTGCTGCTTTTGGAGACTATCAAACAAAAAAGTGGTTCAGATGAACCCAACAGAAAAAAGGTAGGCTCTGTAACCTGGGATCAGGTTAAAGATATAGCCACTGTTAAAATGCCTGATTTGAACGCATTTACTGTTGAGTCTGCCATGAAAATGGTTGCTGGAACTGCAAAAAATATGGGTATAACTGTAACAGGAAAAGCGCCCTGGGAAGCGTAAACCTTGATTAAAAATGGCAAAGCTTACAAAAAATCAAAAGAAAGTATCTGCGTTGTACGATCCTACAAAGGAGTACTCATTGGAAAATGCTGCAGAAATTGTTAAGAAGATTTCATTCACAAAGTTCGATTCATCTGTTGATGTTGATGTTCGTTTGGGAGTAGATCCAAGAAAAGCCGATCAAATGGTTAGAGGTGTAGCCACCCTTCCGCATGGTCTTGGCAAAACTGTTCGTGTATTGGTGCTTTGCACGCCTGATAAAGTTCAGGAGGCAAAAGATGCTGGTGCCGACTTCGTAGGTCTAGATGAATTCATCGAGAAGATTGAAAAAGGTTGGACAGATATTGATGTGATCATTACGATGCCTGCAGTGATGGCCAAAGTTGGCCGATTGGGTAAAGTTTTAGGTCCAAGAGGTTTGATGCCAAATCCAAAGTCAGGAACTGTAACAACAGATGTAGCTAAAGCTGTGACTGAAGTAAAAGCTGGTAAAATTGATTTCAAGGTAGATAAAACCGGCATCATTCATACTAGCATCGGAAAGGCTTCATTTGCACCTGATAAACTTGCCGAGAATATTCTTGAAATAATTCAAGTGATTTCAAAGCTAAAACCATCTTCGTCTAAAGGTACTTATTTCAAGTCGATAAATATCTCTAGCACCATGAGCCCTGGTATTAAAGTCGACGTCAACTCAATAGCTGGAATCTAATTTATCATGATAAGAGAAGAGAAATCGTTGGTGATCGATGAACTTGAGAATAAGTTTCGCTCAACGCCCAATTTCTATTTGGCAAATGCCAACGGAATGACAGTTGCCGACATTAACAGATTCAGACGGATTTGTTTTGAAAAGGGCATTCACTACAAAGTGTACAAGAATACACTCATTGAAAAAGCGCTCGAAAGATTGGATGGTGATTTTTCTCCATTAAATTCTGCGGCGTTGAAAGGTTCGACAGGAATTATGTTTTCTGAGGATCCTAAGTTACCTGCCAAATTGTTAAAAGACTTCTACAAAGGCAAAGTTAAAAGGCCTGAGTTTAAGGCTGCTAGTATTGATTCTTCTCTTTTTATTGGAGTTGATCAGCTAGACGTGTTGGTAAAACTTAAAACTAAAACTGAATTGATTGGTGAGATTGTAGGTTTACTTCAATCCCCAATAAAGAATGTGGTTTCTGCTCTACAGGGTGGAGGTCATAAAATAAGTGGCATTTTGAAGACTTTGTCTGAGAAAGAAGGTTAAAAATTAAAAAAACAAGAACTTTATAAATTCAATTGTAAAATGGCAGACTTGAAAGTAATCGCAGATCAGCTCGTTAATCTAACTGTAAAAGAAGTTAATGAGTTAGCTACCATCCTGAAGGATGAACATGGTATTGAACCAGCTGCTGCTGCTCCAGTTATGGTAGCCGGTGGTGGTGCTAATGATGATGCTCCTGCTCCAGTTGAGAAAACATCTTTTGATGTTATCTTAAAAGCTGCTGGCGCTTCAAAACTTAACGTGGTTAAAATGGTAAAAGACTTAACTGGTCTAGGCTTGAAAGAAGCTAAAGATTTGGTTGATACTGCTCCAAAACCAATTAAAGAAGGAGTTTCAAAAGACGAAGCTGATGCTTTGAAAAAGCAGCTCGAAGAAGCTGGTGCAGAGGTAGAGATCAAGTAAATTTGATAGGGATCGACTGGTTTTGACAGTAAGATCAACTCAGATGTAAGCATGCAGGGTTATGGCAGAATCCCTTTAAAATTTTGCCAAAACAACAAAAGGCGAATATAACTACGCCATGGCTGCTTAATCTTAGATTTTGCAGTCATTGGCTGAATCGGTCAGGTACTGATTTGGCCTATGGTACTCAAAACTGCTTGTACACCAGTTTGAATCAGTACCATCGAAATGTGTACATGACTTCAGTCCTCTGCCGAATTGAAGTTGTATAAGGTAGAACCTCTTTTCAACGGAGCCCGCAACAAGCGCCTGAAAGGAAAATAAAATGTTGCTAAGCATGTAGAAGGCATTTTGATTGCTTATCTGGACGAGGGTTCGAATCCCTCCGATTCCACTTATTTATCAAAAGAAACCTCAATTGGGGTTTCTTTTTTATTTTTGCGCAATCTAGATTGCCATGAAACATTTTCAGCTCGTATTGCACTACGTATTTATTGTCCTAAAATGGCCTTTTTTGAATTTTTATTCAGGGGTGGCTACCGTATTTTTTGTATGGGTTACTTTCATTGACTCAAACGATTTGGCAGGTATTGTGAAAAACAGCTGGAAGCTTAGGGAAATTGAGAATGAAATTTCTTTTTTTGAAGAAAAAGTGGCGGAGGTTGTAAAAGAAAAGCAAGAACTCGAAGGCAGCGCCCGGCTTCAGGAACAATTTGCCCGTGAAAAATTTTTTATGAAAAAGGCCGACGAAGAAATTTTTCTTGTGGTTCCTTCTAAAGATTGAATGTTTCTCCAAAATAGTTCACTAAAACACGAGATGATGGTAAGTTATCTTGTGTAACTGTTCCAACTCTTCTTGCCTCCAGATTAAATGAGTGTATTATTTGAAGAGCCTCTTCAATCTGTTTTTCTTCAAAAATCAGTTCCATTCTGTGACCACAATTGAATGTTCTCAGCATCTCCTGGGTTTCAACAATTGCCTCTTTTTTGATAAGACTAAATAAAGAATTTGATTCGAATAGATCTTGTTTCGTGATTTCATGGTGGGTGAGAAATTTTTTTATTTTCGATTGACCTCCTCCCGTGCAATGAACTATCGCTTTTGGATTTAACCCTTCTTTTTTTAATCTGTAAATTACTGGTAGGTAGGTTCTCGTGGGAGATAGTAGCGCCTTACCAATGTTAACCGGGCTCCCGGGTAATGCGTCTGTCACTTTATAATTTCCTGCATAAAAGCCGGTGTTTGGTGAACCTGCATCATAGCTTTCGGGGTATGAAGTTTTGTAACTTTCATGCAGCAAGGCGTGGCGTGCAAGTGTAAGTCCGTTGCTTCCAATTCCAGCATTGTAGTCTTCTTCATAAATTGTGGGAGACCCACCAGATGCAAGTCCGATGAGCGAATCGCCTTTCTTTATATTTTTGAAATCAATAACATCCTTTTTTAAATACCTGGCAGTGAGATTTGCATCGACAATTAAAGTTTGAACCAAGTCGCCAACGTCGGCTGTTTCTCCGCCCGCAAATGCAAGTTCAATTCCTTGGCTTTGAAACATGGCTATGCAAGATTCGAAACCGTCAATGATTTCTTTGATGATTTCTCCTGGAATGAGCCTTTTGTTCCTTCCGATTACTGAATTGATAATAAAATGATTTGTTGCACCGGCGCAAGCTACATCGTCGGTGTTCATCACAATTGCGTCCTGCGCTAAGCCTTTGAAAACAGAAATATCGCCTGTTTCTTTCCAATAGAGATAGGCAAGCGATGATTTGGTTCCGGCTCCATCGGCATGGAGAATATTGACATGTTGAGGTGACTGGGCGAGAAAATCTGGTAATATTTTGCAAAAAGCGTTTGGAAACAAACCTTTGTCCAAATTTGCAATGGCTTTGTGAACATCTTCTTTCTGTGAAGACACGCCTAGTTGTTCGTAATTTATAGCCATAATAGATGATGAGGTTGGAGTTGAAAAATCTGGGTAAGCAATATGGAAACCATTGGGTATTCCGTCATGTTAATTTTAACTTCAAATCTGGGAAGATTTATGGTGTTTTTGGCCCCAACGGCAAAGGAAAAACAACTTTATTGATGGCTTTAAGTTCATTTTTGAGGCCGGAAGAAGGTGATATTCAATTTGTTAATGACCAAAATGAGATATTGGAATCTCATGAGAATATTTCATTAGCAGGACCGATGGTTGATCTTATTCAGGAATTTTCTGTGAAAGAACACTGTAGGTTTCAGAGGCAAAATGGATTTGATGTGGCTGAAGTGTTCGATTTATCGGCCTTTGAAAACACACTTTGCAAGCACTTATCTTCAGGTTCGAGGCAAAAATTGAAGCTGAATCTTCTGTTGGGGATCGACAAACCTGTGCTGCTTCTCGATGAGCCGTTTATGAACCTGGATGCAGTTTCACAGCAATCGGCTCTTCAGTATTTACATATATTGAAAGAAAAGCGAATTGTGATTGTAGCATCTAATCGAGTGGAAGAGATTCATTTGTTTGATTCTCTTTTGGTTTTGTAGCACGAGGGTGAAATTGCTCTACCAGATTTTTTAACTTATTGATATTCAGGTGGGAGTAAATTTCAGTTGTGGTGACAGATTCATGACCCAGTAGATTTTGAATGCTTCGAAGGTCTGCTCCTCGGTTTAAGAGATGTGTTGCAAAAGTGTGTCTAAGCAAATGGGGATGTAGGTTTTTATTCAAGCCAGATTTTAACGCCAACTGATGTAGCAAAACATTGACTTTTTGCCTGGTCCATTTTTTGCCTTTAGCAGTAAGCAGAAAATAGCTTTCATTGCCTTTTGCCGGTACAATCTGGTTTCGAATTTTGTGCTGGTATGACTGTATAGCTCGAATTCCAACATCATGAATGGGTATCAATCGTTGTTTATTGCCTTTTCCTGTCACTTTTACCAGGTTCAATTCAGGAATTATCTGGCTCGATTTTAATCCAACCAACTCCGAAACCCGCATACCACAACCATAAAGCAATTCAAGTACACATGCTTCTTCCGTGTTTTCGCAGGATTGAATGAGGTTTTTTATTTCGCTTTCATTCAAAAATTTTGGCAAGCGAAGACCTTTGCCTGCAACAGAAATATCAAGCGTTGGTGGAGGCGATTTTTGATTGTTGAAAGCGAGGAATTTTCTAAAAGATTTAATCGCCGACAACTTCCTTTGAATGCTGGCAGGTTTTAGGTTTTGTTCTCTGAGAGAAATCAGATAGGTTTCTACCTGTAGCTGGTTCAAGTGTTGTTCTGTTAATTTTTCTAGCTCACAGAAAGCAAAAAATTGCTCCACATCCGACAAGTAAGCATGGCTGGTATTCCTGCTTATTTTGCGTTCCAGCAGAAGGTAAATCTTAAACTCATGCAACAACTGATTACTGTTCATTTTGGATTGGAAACCGCCTGCGAATGGGGTTGATTAAAAATTTCTTGGCGTGATCGAAAGACAGATATCCAGCCGCATTAAAGTAAACTTTTAGGCTTTCGTATTTAGTTTGTTCTTTTGACCTGAATTGTATTGGGTCAATTTTCTTTTTCAACAGGTATTCTTCGAAATCCATTGCCAACGCTACGCCAAATTATTGATGAATCTAAAGCAAAGATGGCAGGAAATTTTGCTGAAAGCGAATGGATGGCTGGTGTTTGGTTGGCGGTTGAAGAGGTATTAAGTTTTAGCCGAAAAGATTTAGTAGCTCGACCTGAAAGTGAAATTCCTTTAAATGTGGCTCGTCAATTTCTGGGGATGATCGACCGGTTCAGTATGGGAGAACCTATTCAGTACATTTTGGGCTACAGTTATTTCCGCTATCTGAAGCTGCATGTGAATCCAGCTGTGTTGATACCCAGACCTGAGACAGAATGGCTGGTAAGCTTGGTGCTTGAACACGTGCAAGAAAAATTCGCTATGGGAGTAGATGCCTGCACCGGAAGTGGCTGTATTGCCTTATCTTTGGCAGCTGAGAGGCCAAGTTGGCGCATTTCCGCTTTCGATTTTTCGCTGACTGCGCTTCAAACCGCTGCGCTTAACAAGGCTGAAACAAAGGCAGACGTGAGGTTTTATCAAGCAGATGCATTAAATGTTCATCAGGATGAGGCTAGGTTTCCATTAGATTTTGTCGTGTCAAATCCACCTTATGTTCCGATAAGAGAATCGGGTGAAGTAGAAGAAAGTGTGAAAATGCATGAGCCAAGCATGGCCGTTTTTGTAGATAGCGATGATGCAATTTTGTTTTACAAAGCTATCGTCAATCAATACTTTGACGTTTTGAAATCAGATGGTTGGTTTTTTTTTGAAATTCATCCGGGCTCTGAATTATTGTTGAAGGAATTTCTTGAAGGATTGCAAGGAATCAGATTTTGGTTTGAAAAAGATTTTAAAAATTTGAGCCGTTTTCTACTGGTTCAAAAAGAGGTAGCATGAAAGGAAAGCTGTTGTATGGAGCCCTTGGTTTGGTGTTTTTATTAAACGCCATTTTGATTTGGAAAGCGATAAATCAGGAATCAACCTTTCCTGATTATTTGTCGAAGCCAATAAACAATAGTTCGGACCTTGTAGAGCAAGAACAAATTGAAGAACCCACGATTCAGGAAGTGAAAACGCAAAAAACTAAGGTCGAAGAGCCAACATCAGAACCAGCTGTTCAGGAAATTAAGTTAAAGGAGTCAATTAAATCCTTTAAAGGTGAAAATTTAGTCATTGTTGAGTCTGGTCAAACGCTGGCAGGACTTTCGAGAAAATATCAAGTGAGTGTGGCTGAGTTAAAAGCAGCAAATGGGCTAACCTCCGATGTATTGCAAGTCGGCAAAACCTTAAAAATTCCATCATCTACGAATAAGTCAAATGAGCCTCAAGTTTCAAATTTGGAGGGTGAATTCCACGAGGTGCAACCTGGCGAAACCCTTAATAAAATTGCCAAAAAATATGAGCTTGACGTTGAAAAAATTAAAGAAGCCAACAAGCTTGAAGACGATAAAATCAACGTTGGCCAAAAGCTGAAAATCCCCAAATGATTAGCCTTGTTGGAATAGATTGAACAGAGTAACTGACTTCACCCACATGTCTTTGTTGCCCAGCCTCACTTTAGTCCATTCTCTTTCGGAGCCTACAATTTCTACAATTTTGCCTTTTTCGAGCCTAGAAACCACAGGACTTGCAGAAGTTAATTCGCTATAGCCCAGGCAATTTTCTGTAGAAACCAGCGCAAAAACTGTTGGTTGCATCAGGTTATTGAAAGAAATCAATACTACTATAAAAAATGTCAGAATTATGGGTCGGTAACTGAAACTTCTGCCTTTTCTGGTATTGTTTACCATTTGAACCAAAAGCATAAAGCAAAGAGCGACCAAGCTCAAGTTGAGGTATCTCAAGTATTTTATTGCATAATCTTGAAATGAAAAATCTTGTAGAATGAGTGTTTCACCTGAAATATTTAAACTTCTGTTGTCAATGATTTCTTTTACTTTTTCTTTTAGCTCACGTTGTTGGGCGTGCTTGTTTATGAACATAAGGAGGTAAACAGCCAATGGATAATTCATATTATGCTCAGAAACATAGGCCCATTGCAACAGTGTTTTTTGGGGGAGTGCCTTGGTTTTTTCGTAAATTTTAAAAGTTTCCTTCTCAAATTCTCCGAATTTTTTTTTCTGAAAATTTTTATCAAGTTCTTGAAAATCAGCTTTTGTTTGCGCAAACAAAAGTGTTTGAGCAAAAGATATTGAAATAAATAAGATGATTTTCATAATGCTGTTTGGCACGGCGATTTCAATTTGATATGTTTGCACCCGCTTTTAAAGAAAGCGATACAAAGTAAAGGATTCCGTAGCTCAGTTGGTAGAGCAATACACTTTTAATGTATGGGCCCTGGGTTCGAGTCCCAGCGGGATCACGAAAGTAGAAAAAAGGAAGGCGAAAGTCTTCCTTTTTTTATTTTGTGTTATTTGAGAATCTGGCTGAAAATAAATTTAGTTGTACCTGCTTTTAACTCAACACTTACAGTTCAATTGATGTGACAAGCGAAGAACAGGTTTAGAAAATATTTTTCTTCTAAAGTTTTGCTGCTTGAATCTCTTTGCTATCTTTGCGTCAGTTTTAGTGTTGTTATCTATACAATAAAGCCCCCTTTTAATAAAAGGGGGTTTTTGTTTTTAGGCCATTCAGCATTGCCTTCTAGTTTGTAAACTTGTGGCCTCAATTATCCTATTCATGAAAAGAACGAAAGTGAAAGCGGCACTTGCCGGAGACTCTCTGGGCGAAACGGTACATGTAAAAGGTTGGGTAAGAACCCGTCGTGGCAACAAAAACGTGGCTTTCATTGCCGTGAATGATGGTTCTACCATTCACAACATTCAAGCAGTTGCTGATTTGGCTCAGTTTTCTGAAGATCAAATTAAGCTAGTAACAACAGGAGCCTGTGTGGCCATTACTGGTAAATTAGTTGAGTCGCTGGGGCAAGGCCAGAAATTTGAAATACAAGCAGAGCAGATAGTAATTTTAGGCGAAGCCGACCCTGAAACTTACCCATTGCAAAAAAAGGGTCATTCACTTGAGTTTTTGCGAGAAATAGCCCACCTCCGTTTTCGGACCAATACTTTTGGAGCTATCTTTCGCATAAGGCATGCCATGGCTTTTGCGATTCACCAGTTTTTCAACGACAGAGGCTTTTTTTATATTCATTCGCCCATCATAACCGGGTCTGACGCTGAAGGAGCTGGTGCCATGTTTAGGGTAACTACTTTGCCAGCCACAAATGTTCCTATTGAAAATGGAGAAGTAAATTTTAAAGAAGACTTTTTCGGAAAACCCACAAATCTTACTGTTTCTGGTCAATTGGAAGCTGAATTAGCAGCCATGGCTCTATCTGAAGTGTACACATTTGGACCAACTTTCAGGGCTGAAAATTCGAATACTGCCAGGCATTTGGCTGAGTTTTGGATGATTGAACCTGAGGTGGCTTTCAACGACATTAACGACAACATGGATTTAGCCGAAGACATGTTGAAGTATTTGGTCGATTATGCCTTAACACATTGTGCAGATGATCTGGAATTTTTGAATGATCAGTACGACAAGGAGCTAGTAGATCGGTTAAAGTTTGTGGTTTCGAATCCTTTCGAAAGACTTTCATATACCGAGGCGGTAGAAATACTTACTTCCAGTGACCAAAAGTTTGATTTTCCGGTGAGTTGGGGAACAGACTTGCAGTCGGAACATGAGCGATATCTGGTGGAAAAGCATTTTAAAAAGCCTGTTATTCTTACCAATTATCCGAAAGACATCAAGTCGTTTTACATGAAACTGAATGATGATGGAACAACAGTACGAGCGATGGATGTGCTGTTTCCGGGAATTGGAGAAATTATTGGCGGTTCTCAACGAGAAGAAGATCACGACAAACTTCTCCGACGCATGCAAGAAATGGGTTTGCCTGAAAAAGAACTTTGGTGGTATTTGGAAACCAGAAAGTTTGGTACTTGTCCGCATGCAGGCTTTGGATTAGGCTTTGAGCGGCTCATTTTGTTTGTGACAGGCATGGCCAACATTAGAGATGTGATTCCTTTTCCACGTACACCGCAGAACGCTGAGTTTTAAAATTGTTTTCTGCATGTAGCCACGCCATCTTTAAAGCCGCAACATGCAACTTGAACAAATTCTAAAGCAACATTGGGGTTTTGATACATTCAGACCCATCCAAAAAGACATCATCAATTCGGTGTTGGCAGGGCAAGATACGCTTGCGCTTATGCCAACTGGCGGTGGCAAATCCCTGTGTTTTCAAGTTCCTGGTTTGGCCAAAGAAGGCGTTTGTCTTGTGGTTTCGCCCCTCATTGCCTTAATGAAAGATCAGGTTGAAAATTTGAAGAAAAGAGGAATTCCTGCGGCAGCTATATATTCAGGTATGAATAAGTTCGAAATTGATATGAGCCTGCAAGCTGCGGTAGATGCCAGGGTCAGATTTCTGTACTTGTCTCCTGAAAGACTAAAATCAAACAGTTTTCGATCTTATCTGGAACACATGCCAGTATCTATTTTGGCGGTAGACGAGGCACATTGCATTTCGCAATGGGGCTATGATTTCAGGCCGCCTTATCTTGAAATTGGTGAAGTGCGCCAACTTCTGCCCGGAGTGCCTGTGATTGCCTTAACAGCCTCAGCTACAGAAAAGGTTCAGGTTGATATTATGGACAGGTTGGGATTTCCTAACCGGCATGTTTTTCAGCTTTCCTTTTCGAAGCCAAATTTGTCGTTTTCGGTTTTTCAGCCAGAAGACAAGGAAGGCAAGCTGCTTGAAATTCTGACCAACGTTCCCGGTCCGTCTGTGGTCTATGCAGGCAGCAGGAGACAAACCAAGGAATTGGCTTTGTATCTTTTCAGAAATAATATTTCAGCAGATTATTACCATGCAGGGCTCACTTTTCAAGAGCGAAACCTCAAGCAAGATCGCTGGATGCATGGGCAAGCCAGGGTAATGGTGGCTACAAATGCCTT